>NZ_DAXS01000043.1:8000-8391 GCF_002506515.1 Caldivirga sp. UBA161 | reverse complement strand
CCCAAAATACTTAATAATTTTTATATGATGTACTTAAAACCTTGCCTTTTAAGGTGGGATGGATTTTAAACTGCGTGTTCATTATTCTTTCTGGTGTGGGGACCATACCCAGTGCCTCCTTAAGGCTATGCACCATAATGGCGCCAAGGAGCAGGATAAAGCAAGGAAGCAGGAAACCCGCCTTAAGGAGGGGTAGCTCAATAATTNNTTGGCTATCTCACTCCGTAGACTACCCTGTAAACCATTAACTCATTAGTAGTATTGCTGGTGATAATGTAGTAGTAGGCGCCGAGTTTGAATATGAGTGCCTTAACGGTCATTCCAATTGGTAAATTATATAAGACTGCACCGTTTAGGTTAATTACCTGTAACAAGTTCAATCCCAGGAATT
>NZ_DAXS01000043.1:0-7982 GCF_002506515.1 Caldivirga sp. UBA161 | reverse complement strand
GAACCCACGACCTACGGCTCCGAAGGCCGCCGCTCTAAACCTGGCTGAGCTACGGGCCCTACTGGTTAGGCTTAACTTAGGTTATTAAATTAATTTTATGCCTTAACCTAGGGCAATTCAATACTTAATGCTGTGAGCATGTACCTTAACGGCATGTATAATTTACCTGAACCCTCATAGAACTTAGAGTACACTTCATAGAACGTTAACCTGCTTGTTTGTATGAAGGTTAAGAAGCCTTCCCCAGCAATGATTAATGCGTTGAGTAGAATCATTGTTAGTAAGCCAGCTGGAGTTAGTAATCCAAGTGTTAAAGCTAGGTGGTATGTCATGTAGGTGAATATACTGTGTACTAGCGCTATTATCCCAAGCCTCATAAATGATAAAGTATTGGCTATTGAATCCAGTATACCCTCTATGGTTAACCCAACCATTAACTCGGCTGCATCAACCTCAGCATTGGGCATTGACTTAATGTACATGAATGAGCCGAAGAATCCGCCAAAGCCTATCACCATTAATGCTGCACCAATTAACCTAACCTGGGGGGTTAATAATGCTGAGAATGATGGGTTTAATAGGGCTACTGGTATTATTCCAACATTCATCATGAGTAGGCCAAAGCCTATGAAGACCAGTGGGATCCAAGCTAGGGATAGGGCGTCTAACCTATGTCCAAGCCTAGCCCTATTCAGCGGCTTAAGCACTAGTGACGTTACCAGTAGTATGAAGCCAAACAGCATTGCCAATGGTAGGACCCAGGTTATCCAGTACTCGTTTATTGTACCGTTAATGAAAACCCGACCCCACGGTAGTATTGGCTTAATTAAATCCATTCCGAAAACCTCACCACTATTCAATATTGAGAATACTATAGCCCAGGCACCCATCATTACGAATAATTGACCCCATAGGTTAGCCTTCCCTGAAAACATTGCCCTAAGTATGCTGTTCCTACCATTATACTTAAGCACATTCATGAGTATGCCGAAGAGTAGTAGTATTGCACCCTGCCCGGCATCTGGGAACATCCAGCCGAAGAAGACTGGGAACAATACTGCTGTTAATGTTACTGGGCTTAATTCACCATACCTAGGTATACCGTACATGTAGGTTATTTCCTTAAAGGCATTAATGAGCCCTGGATACTCCTCACTGGTGGGGGCCTCATGTGGATTAACCGTGTTGACTTGGATAATCCTGGTGAATTTCCTAACCATAGCGTCAACAGCTAGGTCGGTTAATGTCCTGTATAGGAATTCCTCGAAACGCCCCACATTCTTCTCAAGCACGAAACCCCTAATAGTAACTAGGTCACTTACCTGCCTAGCCTCCTCAATACTATAGTTACATGCCTCCTCCCTCTCCTTAATCATTTCATTAAGCTCACCCCTCAATTCACTCTGCCTCCTCTCCATTTCCCTAACCTCCCTGCTAAGTAACTTCACTGATGCCTCCAAGTTTGTTAAATGCTCCTTAGGCGCCTTAACCACATTGTTGGTTTCTGGGTAATCCACATTAGCCATTATTAAGTATGCTGATAAGTCCTTACCAATATTAATTACGTAGCCTGAGTACTTACCTAAGTCAGGGGGTATTTGACCCCTAATTATGAATAATGAGTAATCCAGTGCCTTAAGCCCCATCTCCTTAACACCACTTCTAATTAAACCATTATAAGCCTCCATGAGTAACCTAAGCCTAATTAGCCTATCCTCCAATTCCCCTATTTGAGCCTTAATTGTATCAATCCTGGCAATAGCCTCACCCCCCTCTTCAACAGCGCTGTTAACGTATGTTTGAATAACATTCTCAGCGACGCCAGCAGCCTCTAAAATACCCCTTATCACTGGCCTATTACTGTTTATTAACGACTCAAGTTGGCTCCTTAAACTACCTATGATTGCCTCAGCTTCCTTAACCTTAACCTCCACATTACTTAAATCACCCTCAGGTAACTCGATTACTTTAACGTTATGTAGCCTAATAATGTCGTTAATCCTCCTCAACTCCCAGATTGGGGTAATTATAAGTAAGTGGACCTTATCATTAGCCTCATCAAGCCTAATTAAGGCAGCATCCTCAATCTGCTTAATGGAATTCTCGAAGTCACTTAAAGCCCTATGGGGTATCTCAAGGGTAATGTACTTAATATTCTTAAGTTG
The DNA here is from genome assembly GCF_002506515.1 of Caldivirga sp. UBA161. Classification (GTDB taxonomy): domain Archaea; phylum Thermoproteota; class Thermoprotei; order Thermoproteales; family Thermocladiaceae; genus Caldivirga. The sequence continues at coordinate 5,817 of NZ_DAXS01000043.1, read as the reverse complement.
AATGGAACCCATCAGGGAATTAATCCTCATCATTAGCTTAAGTTTCGTTAACTCCTCCTCAGCATTATTTAGTGAATCCTCAATCTGCCTAATCCTACCTATCAACTCCTCACCATTCCTGTACACTGAGTCTACAAAATCCCTGAAGGTGGTTGCCTTAATCTTAAACCTACCTACCGGTGAATCCTGCTGTCCCTGCCAATACCTTGATATTACCCTGGCAGCCTCAGTCAGCCTCCTAACACTATTGTAGGTTTCCTGGTCAATTGATGGGGCAGGTAACTTAGGGGGCCTATCAATTGGCATGAATTCACCAAGTAAACCCACCCTGAATATTATATCCAAGGCTGCATGTCTAGGTACAGTTATCTTATACTCCACGATCCTCTCTATGGGCACATTAGGCTCACTGGGCTTGATTTTTTAAGTTATATTGTATTTAAAACTTCACTTTTAAGGCGGTATATTGAATTGAAGTACTTAAATAACGCAAATTATAAACCACCATGAGTTCAGCGCCTGCATATATTGTGGATTAACTTGACTAATTGCGGATTTTTACCCGGCATTTATCTAGTGAACCACGTAAATATGCATTACTCCTGGATGCTAGGCATTCATCAACTGTAGGCGCGGTTGTATTTTAAAATACTGAAGCATATGCGTTGAGCATGAGGACTAACGTTGAGGTTAAGCAATGTGGATTAGATATTATTGATTTAATTGAGGACTTAGAGAGGAGGATCTTCAGGCCCAGTGAAGTCTACACTAGAGGTTTCCTGGAGTGGCTTTGTGAGAATTGCTCCAACTCATCATATGTGGCTGTTAAGGATGGGAGTTACATCGGCTACATAATAACCTGCATTGATAGGCCTGGCCAAGGGCATGTGGTTTCCCTCGGCGTTTTAACCGAGTATAGGAGAATGGGGGTAGGTAGGCTTCTCATGTGCTCATCAATATGTAGGCTTAAGGGTATTGTGGATTCAATAGTTCTGGAGGTTAGGGTATCCAATCAGGCTGCAATTAACCTATATAGGAGCTTAGGATTCAGGATTCACCACACTATATCAGGCTACTACAGTGATGGTGAGTCAGCCTACTTCATGATTCTTGATAATGAATATTTAAACCAAGCTTACTTAAAGTGCCAATGTGGCTCCTAATAAGGTCCACTGCATTATCCTTAAGCCTACTTAACTCATCCTCAGCCTCATTAATGAGCCTCCTACTGGGTATGCTACTTAACTTATCCTCATCAATAACATTCACGTTAAACCCCTTATCAACGGTTAAATCAACCTCAAGGTCAACGTAGACTACTCCATCCCAAGTAACCTCAATGGGTGTGTTAATATTAATATATGCACCCTTGAATGAGCCATCATGTGAAGCATAAATGTGAATTAAATGCCTCTCGCCAATGCCAATTACGCTGTAGGCTACGTCACCGTACTCCTTAGCCACATTAAGGCCATCCAATATTCCACCAGGCTTCAACTCCCTCCTAATGATTAATAATCCATTACTGTAGTGAACCTTCTCCCCAGGCCCTAGGTTAATGTGCTCTCCATTAACCTTAACGTGATGTACATTAATCATTGGTAAATTGCTTAGCGTATAATTGATTAAGGCCCTGCTTAATTCATCCCTCATCTTTAATTCACCAACTAAGTATTCTGTGTAGTCAAGTATTTCAGTGTTCTTCATGGTTATCTTCAAGGCATGGTGGCCCCTAACTGTGGGCACAATGGTGTTCCTAATATCATCCAGCATCAGCCTTGCCTCAGCATCCAATATCACTGATGCTATGCACTCCCCCTCAAACAATACATCATAATCCCTTGCCTCAGCTATCTTAACCCTAATGGCATTAACTAGGCTTATCGCCTCATCCAGCGCCTTCTCAGCCTCCTCCTCACTGAGGTATTGGGCTGAACTCCTCCACCTTATGCCTAAGCCGCCGAGTTGATTTATTTTACTTAACCCAACCCTAACAAGCATCATTTTAGCATCAGGGTCCTTAATATGCCTACTAAGCTTAACCGTTGGGCTATCTATGACTCTGAGGTAACTGGTGGTTGGCATTATGTATGGGCTTGCCCTCAATTGCCCAGTCACATTAACCATGGTCACTGGGAGCTTATCACCAGGCCTAAAGTAATTGGAGCCTTCAAGTAGGGCTAAGACACCTGGTGCCACCTCAATGTGGCCATTATCAGCAACAACACCCATTATTACACTGTATAATGGGACTGGCGGCTTATTGAAGGCAGCATCCCCAATTCTACGTAGTATGGATTCAAGGACCCTATTAACTTCACTGCACTTACCTATTATGAATAATGCCCCTGGTATATTTTCATCATCCTTAATAGTCACATCAGGAGGCTCAGTGGAGTGAAGTATGTTGAATCTACTTAATATAGTGTCGGTGGCTTGAACAATATCATACCCATCCTCCAGCATAATCTTAGTTAGGGCCGTGGCGTAAATTCCCCTAACTCTTACCTTAGTCATCAGGATTAATGCAACTGGGGTTATTTAAACACTGGGTTGCCATAACTAATTACTCAACTATTATATGCTTGAGTTAGGTTTATGAATTAACCATTAATGGGGAACCACTAAGTGAGGCATAGTGGGTTTAAGTGTGGTTGACTTGTTTTCAGGGGCTGGGGGATTCTCAGCTGGCTTCAGGGATGCTGGCTTTGAAATAGTTGCTGGCCTGGACATTGACCTTGATTCAGTGAGGTCATTCAGCATTAACTTCCCTAAGGCAGTAACCATACGTGAGGACGCTAGGTTAGTGAGGGGTAGTGATATTGTTAAGTATGTTGGTGACGTAGATGTGGTTATAGGTGGGCCACCCTGTGAAGCCTACACTGGGGCTAATCCAAGGAGGATGAGGGATCCATTAGATAGGCTTTACCTAGATGAATTAGGTCAATTAACCCTGGAGTTCATTAGGCTTGTAGGTGAGCTTAAGCCAAGGGTATTTGTCATGGAGAATGTGGCAGCCATAACTGAGGGTGGGCTAAGAGAGGCTTTAATTAATGAATTCAGGAGGGTGGGTTACAGTAGCATTCACTTCAATATACTCCACGCGGAGGATTATGCAGTACCGAGTATTAGGAGGAGGGCCTTCATATCTAATATAATTATTAAACCACCTAAGGTAGGTAGGCTGGTTACTGTTGCTGATGCCTTAAGAGGCCTACCTGAGCCAACACCCCTGATCCCAAATCATGAGTTAGTCACGGTATCTGGTAGGAAGATTAAGGGTATTAGTAGGGTTAATTGGGGGCAGGCACTATACGCGTATAGGGGCTCTGGGGGAATGTACAGGAACTTCATTAGGCTTCACCCAGGTAAACCAGCCCCAACGGTAATGGGTAGCGTGAGGTTCATACACCCATTCGAGGATAGATTACTCACCGTTAGGGAGCAGGCTAGGTTAATGGGTTTCCCAGACACCCACATCTTCACTGGTAGTAAGGATTCCCAGTTTAACCAGGTGGGTGAGGCTGTACCACCACCATTGGCTAAGGCAATAGCTGAGGTTGTTAAACGGGAATTAACGTGAGTACGCTTAACTGGATTACTCCATTCTAATTACTTCAGCTGGCCTTATCCTAATTACACTGATTAATGGTGGTATTGAGGCTAGTACCCCAGTGGCTAATGCTGTGGCTAATCCCAATGCGAAGAATTCCGGTACCGGAATTATTACTATCCTTATACTGTAGCCCAGGTAATTAATTAACTTAACCATAGCCACTGAACCATAGTAACCTGCAATTAAGCCCAGTAGTCCACCTATTAAGGAGACTACGAGCACTTGGATTATGAATATTAGCATTACTTGCCCATTGGAAGCTCCTATTGCCTTCATTATCCCAATCTCCCTCCTCCTCTCCCTAACGTTTATCAACACCATTATAGCCACTATGAGCCCAGCTATAACTACACTTAGCACTATGACTACAAGGAAGAATACGTTAATTAGGTTAACAACATCATTAACACTCCCTATTATTGACTGCTGCTCATAAACCTGGGCCTCTGGGATTATCTGCTTCATAGCTGTGTTAAGCCCATTTATTATGGTTGGGTTATCGTGAGCAACCTTAATGAATATGACGTTAACGAAGCCACCTGTGTTTAATTGACTTTGGAGGTAACTCAAGTGCGTGACTATCATGTAGACTTGGAAACCCAGTAAACCACCAAATATGCTTGAGAAAATTCCCGAAACCCTAAGCTTAAGGACATTGTATGTCCCGGAAATACCCTGAGGCACATAGACGTAAATGTAGTCGCCTGTACTCACGTTTAATGCTTGAGCCAACTGCTGTGATATTATGCAGTCATCCTCACCCAATGGTAATGATCCTTGAGTTAACTGGGGGTAGAAGTAATTGAAGGAGCTTGTTGATAGGCCTATGAGTGTTACATCGTGGCCACCGGTAATCGCGCCAGTTAATATGGCTGGTGCAGCGTACTCAACAGCCTTCAACCCATTAATCATGTTAACTAATTCCTCAGGTATAATTGCCGTTGAAGTATAAACCATTAAATCAGCGGGTAATATTGATTTAACCTCAAGGCCCACAGTATACTTAACACCATACGTAACAGTCTCAAGGGCTATTAGGAGCGCCACAGCCGTGGCCACAGCAATAATGGTCATTAGGGTTAACGCCCTCCTAGCCACCAACCCCCTTAACCCAATCCTAATAGCCATCAAACTGGCTCGCGTATTCACGCATTAGTGAAGAGGCTAATGCTTATAATCCTTTTTAAGCAAGTACTCATCCTAAGGGCTGAATCCTTTTTCCACTTTAATAGAAATCTTTTTATAGTTAATTGCATTAAAGAAACGCCCCCTCATACCAATGTGGGCTACGCCTAAAAGGGTGGGAGGAGTAGTGGAGATAAAGTGTTGACTACTTCCCTTTACTGACTGTTGATGAATACGCCAACGCCTGAAAATAATCCGCTTCCCTAAGCCTAAGGTTAACTATTCTATGATATATTTATAAAATATTCTATTGAGGGATAATATGATACTTCACCTATAGGTAAAGTTTAAGAAAGCTAATCAACAATAAGCATATGGCTAATCTAAGTGGTAAGGTAGCTATAGTTACAGGTGCAGGACAGGGAATAGGGAGGGGAATAGCCCTTAGGTTAGCTAAGGAAGGGGCTATAGTGGTAATTACAGATATTACAGGTAAGGAGAATGATGTTGCTGAGGAGGTTAAGAGGCTGGGTGGAGAGGGATTAGCATTAAGGCTTGACGTCACTAACGGGGAAATGGCTGGGGAGGTTGCTAAGACCGTGTTCAGTAAATATGGGCGCATTGACGCCCTGGTTAATAATGCTGGAATTTACCCATTTAAGCCATTCCTTGAAATGGCATTTGAGGACTGGTACAGGGTGATTAACATAAACCTAAACGGCATCTTCAATGTTACAAAGGCAGTGGTACCTTACATGGTTAAGCAGAGGAATGGTAGAGTAATTAACATTGCCTCAATAGCTGGGGCAGTGATCGGCTTCATGGGCCTCACACATTATAGTGCATCAAAGGCAGGCATAGTTGGCTTCACCAGGGCGCTGGCACTGGAGCTAGCCCGCTACGGCATAACTGTTAATGCAATAGCACCCGGAGCCATAAGAACACCAGGCATGGGGACTGTTTCCGAGGAGCAGGTAAAAATGATGATTAACGTAATACCGATGGGTAAATTAGGCAGACCTGAGGACATTGCCTCCGCAGTAGCCTACTTGGCATCAGATGAGGCAAACTACATA
>NZ_DAXS01000080.1:25698-26553 GCF_002506515.1 Caldivirga sp. UBA161 | reverse complement strand
GTCAGATGGCATATTGATTTACCTACTCTTAGTTGGCTTACTTATATCTAATTTAATCTTCCGTAGAAGGCTGCCTACGGTTCTCGAGACTGGTGCTAGGACTGAATGGTATATTAAAACGGCCATAGTCCTGTTGGGGCCCTTATTGGTGCATCATCGTTAAAGTATATAACGCTAGCTGTAACTTTAGTTGAAAGATCATTAATAGCCATAATTGCAGCATACTTAATATATTGGCCAATATCATACATAATATCTTATAAGGTATTTAAACTGAACATGAAATGGGCTGCAACATTATCCTCAGGAGTAAGCATATGCGGTGTATCAGCCGCGATAGCCACGGCAGCTGCCATAGGCGCCCCCTCAGTGATCCCAGCGACGATATCATCAATAATAGTGTTATTTACAGTAGTGGAATTAGTGATATTGCCCTTTGCAGCATCGGCGTTCCTCAAGTTTTGCTGGAGCTTACCCAGTAACCCATGATTCAATAAGGGTAGGATGCAGCTTCAGGACCATAGTTAATAATGTGAGGAAGATTATTGATTTAAAGAGGAAATTAGGGAGTGATGTTAAGGTTGTAGCAAACTATATCATGGCATCCATGAACATTCATGAGTTAGTTGACTACATAGAATTATGCTATGAATTAGGCTTTGAGGAAGTGGTGCTTAATAATTTAACATGCATATTAAGTAAGCAAATGTTCGCATGGAAAGTTTTCACAGATCCGGTGGAACAAGGACCAGGAATCATTAACCATATAATTGACGTCGCTACGAGAAGGGCTAGGGGAACTAGGCATAAGGATCTTTGCGTACCCACTTAATTGCTGGGAATTATCAGAATGCC
>NZ_DAXS01000080.1:0-25630 GCF_002506515.1 Caldivirga sp. UBA161 | reverse complement strand
GTTGCTTCATGGGTAAATGCTTCAAGGTGAAGAAGCTAATATTTGGTAATGAGAATAATAATGACGCGTTAAGCATCTGGCGTAGTAGGGATTACTTGAACTTTAGGCTTAAGTTCACTAGGAGGGGAACCTACATGGTTCAAGGCATTGCTGAGAATTATATTGAATTAATGCCCCCAAGCCAATGCCTTACCTGCTACAGGTTATATGGAGTGTGATGAATTATTCAGTGTTGGTTAATGGTGCTTGTAAGTTAACTTAAATGTGAACGTAAGCCTTATATTAAGTAATTGATTTAGTGGTTGATTAAGCTTATGGGTGGTTCCGGTACTATGATTAATCGGTTAACCCCATGGGTGGTGATAATTGTGTCACCGGTTCTTGCAGCCCTTCAATTAAGTAGGGGTAGTTGGGTTATTGACTTAGTATTCTGGTTAATGTTGATTGGGATTACGGTACAATTCTTAAGCATTATTAATGCCAAGTGGAGTTTAGCTGCATTACTAATCATTACTGGCTTCTCATTGGCATGGCTAGGTAGGATTGGTTTAGTCTTCAACTACTTCATAATTACTAATGGACTCTACCAATTAATTGGTGCAGTAAACTGGGGGCCAACACCAGCATCCATAGTCCTGGCTATTATCATGGTTGCTGGCTTCGATACCTATAGCATTGGTTTAATACTCATGAATTATGAATCAGGCAACTTAACCATGAGGGAAGTATTACATGGAGTGGCGGATAGCTTAGTCAGGTTCATGCATAAGTACAGTTACTTCCTAGCATTCCTAGTACCATTCATTACTCGCCTAATACCAGAGATAGTGTCATGGCCATGGTTCGTGGGTTACGATACACCTGAATATGCGGCAACGCTCATGGATATGCTTATTAGGCCTGAATTCATCCATACTTGGTGGTATGGTGGGTGGACTACGCTCCCCCCATTACTATTCCTAATACTCTACCCAATTGCCCACATTGCATCACCTTGGCTCATATTTAAGTTCAATGATGCTGTATTACTTGGCTTAATCGGTGTTTCAATGAACATTATGCTTAGGCGCATGGGGTTTAGTAAGGGGGATGCGCTACTGGCTTCACTATTGGCTACCCTTTACCCAACCATGTATTCATTATCCTGGGAATTCGCAATGATGCTCCTAGGCCTCCTCCTAATGATATTAACATTAACTGTTATGCATATTCACGTGGAGTCAGGTAAACGCCATTGGCTACTATTACTGGCATTAACACTATTATCAGCCTTAGCCCACCAAGTATCTGCAACACTACTGGCTTTAGTATTCATAACCTACTTCACCCTTAAGGATAGGGACCCTAGATGGCTTGGGTTAGCCCTAATAGGTATTGCCGCAGATGCATATTACACAGGCTTCACTATGCTTAAATTCACTGTGGTTAAGGGAACCATTACAGCTTCAAGTAGTTTAGTTGAAACCAAGGCTGTATCACCGTATTATGCTATTGAGGGCTACTTGATTCAATTAATTGTTAATTACTGGCCATTAATAATACTAGCCAGCCACGGGTTAAGGAGGGGTAACTTCATATTATACTCACTACTAGCCTGGATACTGGTGATACTACTACCCTCAGCCTTAATGCCTAGTGTGAGCTTTGTATCATGGTGGATTTGGTCCCTTATACTACCAATACCGTTAGCCCCATTATTAACTAGGCCCAGGGCGCTTTCATTAATTATCTTAGCCTTAGTAATCTTACTTGATGCATCGTGGTCATGGTCAACGCTAATGAATTACGTATTCCCAACCATTGGGCCTGAAGCCACGTTGGTTCAGGGTATTTACCCAAGGGCCTGTGTTACAGTTCCAATGGAGCATTACGCTTATGACGCTGGGTTATACGTTGCCAGCCACCTTAATGGTACGTATGTTACCGATTACTGCCTATACACGTTCATTCACCTAGCAGATAGGTTTGGGGCCCATGTAGTGGCTTCATATGACCCAATGGGCACAGCATTGAGTTTAAATGGTACAGTGTACCTTGTCACCACTCAGTATCTAAGTAACTATACGTTGATTGCCAGATTCGGGAATGTTGAAATACTCCCATACAGCACTGGTGTGGCGTACCCAGTGTACGTGTTCCTTATTAAGAATGGTACAAGCAGCATTCATGGTTAGTTTAATCGGGTAAAGGTTAAATAGACCGGATTTGCGTGCTACACTATGGCTAAGAGAGGTGGACCGCGTACAGTTGGTGTACCGTGGAGGTTTCATTTAACGCCTGGAATATTCATGAATAGCCTAGTTAATGCTGCTGATAACAGTGGTGCCAAGTTGGTTAAGGTTATTGGGGTTGTTGGCCACTACTCCAAGAGCGTTCATAGGAGGATACCTGGAGCTAGCGTGGGTGATATGGTTGTTGTTAGTGTTCAGGAGGGTAAGCCTGAAATGAGGAAGCAGATACTTAGGGCCATTGTTGTTAGGCAAAGGAGGCCCTTCAGGAGGCCTGACGGTACATGGGTTGCCTTCGAGGACAACGCTGTAGTTATAGTTACTGAAGAGGGGCAGGTTAAGGGCACTGAGGTTCATGGCCCAGTGGCCATGGAGGCTGCCCAGAGGTGGCCTCAGGTAGCGTCAATAGCAACCATGATTATTTAAACCATTGAATAGTGATGAGTGCCAAAGGCCTGACTTGATGAGTGAGGGATTTGAACGCTGACTCTCCTTAATTGTAGTCAACCCAGTTAGCTTAATGTAGAATTATAGGTAAGGTTCCTCTTAAGCATGCTCTCTTAAAGCCGCAGTGGAGTCTTAGAGCATTTCTAAGCTGCTTAGTGATTTGGCAAGAGGGGGGAATAAGCCTCATCCCTATGGCGGGGAGAGGGCAGTATAGGTAATAGTGGTGTGTTTCAATAATAAGCCTCTAGAGGATATGCGTAGGATTCATGCTCTTAGTGTAATTACGTAAAGCTTAATAGTAGGTTTATTTAACTGTGGTGCTGAATACGTAATGAAAATAATGGTGCTTACTAAGGATGGTAAATTACCTAGGGAGTTCACTGAGGATGGTGAAGTAGACTCATACTCCCTCACTGCGGATGAATCGGTTTTCTCAAGGTATGACTTCATTGGGGTACTTGGCACTGATAGGTTCATACTCAGTGCCCTTCATAAATTAGCCGGATTAGATAAACCAATAATAACCATAGGCTATGGTGCAGGTTACTTAAACACTGTTAACGTTGCGGATTTCAATGATTTAATGAATAGCCTTAAGAAGGGTAATTACACTATTGAGGTTATACCAACCTTAACCACTGGTCAGGGTTACGTTGCGGTTAACGATATTGTAATAGCACCTGCTAGGAGTGCCACTTTAATGGAGTATACGCTCATTATAAATAATGAATACGCATGGAGGGATAGTGCCGATGGTTTAATAGTGGCGACGCCAATAGGCTCAACAGCCTACGCCCTCAGTGCTGGTGGTGTGCTCATATATGGTGGATTAAGGTCCTTTGAAATAGTGCCCATTAATTCAACGAACATAGCTAGGGTTCCGGTCATAGTCCCTGATGATTCAAGAATAGTGATTAGTGACTTGCTTTCAAGAAGTAAGATAGAGGTTATTGCAGATGGGTTAGTTAGGAGGAATATTAACACGACAAAGGTGACGATATTTAAGGGCCCTGAAATTAAACTAGTTAAGTTATCCACCGCCACTACCCTTGATCGCTATAGGAGGATTATTGAATCAATGATCAGTGACCTACCCCCAAGCGCTAAACTAATACTTAAGGTACTTGAGTACGAAGGCCCATTAACACCTAAGGAGATTATTGAGAAGACTCTCATACCTCAAAGAACCGTTAGGGCATCATTAAGGCTACTCCTAAGGAAGGGGTTGGTTAATAGGCTTATAATGCCAAGGGGCAGTAGTAGGTTGGTTACATACTCCATAAGTAATGGAACTAAGCTTAACATTAAGTGAAGCCAATGAGGTAATATTAGCGTGATTTAGGGTAATACTCTGAGAAAAGGCTTAATAACCACTTCACTTGATGCGTGTGTGGTTATTGTAAGCGTAACGCCTGAAATAGGACTAGATGAGGGATACACCTACTCAGGTGGTTTAGGCGTCCTTGAGGCTGATAAGTTCTACGCCATGGCGAGGATGAATAAGCCATACGTAGTCATAACGCTGCTTTACAATAATGGTTACGTTGACTATATCTTCGATAACAGTAATAACCCAGTGCCAGTACCTCAAAGGCACCCCAGATCCTTTAGGAGTATGTTGAATCCAGCAGGTTACCTGAGAATTAACCTAAAGGATAGTGAAGTCTACGTAAACGTACTAGAGTATAGGCTTAATAACGCTAAGGTAGCCTTCCTAAGCCCACAATCACCCAGGTGGGCTTATGACTTAGTTGATAGATTATACATTGAGCAGGATATTGATAGTAAATTCTACAAGTACGTCCTATTAGCCAAGGGCGCCGCTGAGTATATTAGAAGTAGGATTGGTTTAAGGAATGTTGATGTAATAGACCTTCAGGAAGCCTACACTGCAATACTTCCACTGGTACTACCTCTACCACCACAGAAGTACAGGATCATAATACATACACCTGGGCCCTGGGGCCACCCATCATTCCCAGCTGAATTGTTTAGGAGGGAATTCGGCTTCAGGTTCTTTGAGGACCCAGTAGTATTAACTGAATTGGGATTATCTATGAGTAGTGAGGTTATTGTGGTGTCTAAGAAAATGAGAGATGTTGTCTCTAAAGTAATACCGCACCACATGCATAAGGTTAGGGCAATAACCAATGGCGTTGATTTAATTAGGTGGGTTGATGGTAGGGTGCTTAAGGCTTACATGGAAGGTAAGTTAAATATTGATGAATTATCAAGAATAAAGAGGGAAATGGTTAGTGAACTTGAGTCATTCTTATCTAAATATAAGCCCGGCTTAAGGTTAGGCGACTCATTTACAGTGGCGTGGATTAGGAGGTTAACAAGGTATAAGAGGCCTGACTTCATACTGAGGTTCATTGAAGAGAATCCGCAGAAGGATGATGTAGTCTTCGTGCTTGGAGGTAAGGCTCACCCATTTGATGAATGGGGATTATCAATGATGAAGAGGTTCAGGGAGTTGGCTATTAAGTATAATAATGTAGTTTACATTCATGACTACGACATTAATGTGGCTAAGAATGTATTACCCAAGGTTAAGCTACTACTCTTCACCCCCTTCCCAGGCTGGGAGGCTAGCGGTACATCATTCATGAAGTCATCTATGAATGGAACACCAACGTTAGCCTCAAGGGATGGCGCAGTACCTGAGTTAATTACAGATGGCTTCAATGGTTGGTTATTTGGATTTGATGAAAGATACCTAGTGGATATTGGCAGTGACCCAAGGGCTAATGAGATTAATGAGAAGGAGTATTCTGAATTCTCATATAAGCTTAACCAGATAATACAATTATATTACAATAATAGTAACGAGTATTGGAAAGTGGCTGTTAATGCATCATTAACATTCATAAATAATGCAGACATAGTTAATGCACTTAAGCAGTACTATAGGTTTTAAGGAAAATCCAGTAGGGAGTTTCATTATCTGATTAAATGCAATAAAGTAGGGTAAACTATTTCAATGGAAATAAATGAGATTAAACTAAGTAATCAAATTACGTTAGTGGGCTTACTGTTTTTGTGGGTGTTTATGATGATGTATTTTCCATCATCAGGTATTGACCTGTGAGCGTGATCCCTCATGTCAATCACCATCTTAATGCGCTTTGAATTACCTAGGCATTCATTAATCATGAATCTAATAACCTCAACTGGTGTAACACCCCTGGCTGTGCATATACCTAGTTCTTCAAATATACTTTTAAGTAGTAGTGAGCATGCTTGCAATCTTGGGCACCGTTCACATATTGCGCCGCATATTGATGATATTACGTGGAGCTCCTTATTCTGATACAGTAATGCGAAGTCAAGTATCCTTATGGAATCATCATTAACCTCAAATGAAGCTAAGAGAAGCGGATTAGTGGTTAATTTGACAGTGCCCTTATTTACAATTAGTACGCCCATTTTCTTAAACTTCCTTACCCTACGGTAGACTGGGGGTGATTTATCACCTCTAATAGCCTTGTTAATGTATGCTAAGTCCCCAAGTAACTTATCCAATTCACCCTCCCTTAACAGTATTATGTTAATTGACTTCTGCATATGCATAGTTTATTTCCTATGCTTAATAAAAGCGGGTGAATTATGCATAAAAAGCATATGTTACATATATAGGCATAATCATGCGATATATATCACATGGCTGTAATTATGTAATTTTTCCCATATTTACTAAAACATTAACTAATTCAGTAACCTCATCAATACTTAACTCCCTAACCCTCTTATTAAGTAGGTAACCAGGTACTTCCCTTTCACTTAAACCGTAGAATTGCCTAATAACCTTAAACGCCCTCTTATTGGGTTGGGTGAATAATTTACTCGTTAATGACTCTAAAGCCTTCACGTCAACGCATGGTTTAGGTAAAGGCTTTAATTCAACGATTGTTGAATACACCTTGGGCCTTGGCCAAAAAGCCCATGGAGGCACATGCTTAATTATCTTGACTGAACTTAGGCATTGAGTAATCACAGAGAGCCTACCGTAATTTGTGGAGCCAGGCTTAGCCGCAAGCCTTAAGGCCACCTCCCTCTGTAATGTTAATACTAATCTCCTAGCACCGTAATTAGTCAGTAATCTTAACAATAGCCTAGTCGTAATGCTGTAGGGTATGTTTGAAACAATGGTTAACCCAATGGGTGGCTTATAAGTTAATGCATCACATATGAATAAGTCAGCATTAACCCCACTTAACCCAATAGCATTAATGGCCTTAATCATCATTGGATTCACGTCACATGCAAACACGTGTTGAGCATACTTAACCAAGTAATGCGTTAAGTAGCTTAAACCAAAGCCTACCTCAAGAATCCTCTCACCCTTAGTTAATTCGGCAATGGCATTTAAGTACCATGGATCAACCATAAAATGCACATCACCACCAACCCTAACCCCAAGCCCCAGGGCTGACTTAGCTAACCTAATTAGAGTCCACTTATCTACTGCGTAAAAGTCATTAAGTTCAACCACAGGGGTGATTATGCTTAATTTATGGAGGCTTTTAAAACTAGTGGATTCATTAGCTGGGATACCTAGGATAGGGTGGGTTAACGCTGGTGTTAGGGGCCCTGAAACCGTGGCTGAGCACACCCTCCTAGCATCATACATAGCAGCCTCACTGGCTAAGTTAATGGGCTTGGATGCAGGTAAGGCATCCCTATTAGCGTTAATTCATGATGCTGCAGAGTCAGTGACAGGTAATGTATCAAGGATTGTTAGGGATAAGATGGGTTTAAACCAATGGAGGTTGCTTGAAGCAAATATTGTTGGGGAATTAGGATTTGGTGATGAATTTAATGAGTATGTTAATTTAAAGAGCCCTGAGGCAATTGTAGTCGCTATCAGCGATAAGTTAGCTACGTTAATTAGGGCATGCCAATACAGGGAGTTAAACTACGGTACATCAGACTTAGTTAGAAATTACCTAAGTGAAGTTAAGGAATTATTGAATAGGGTGAATAATAAGGAATTGAATGAATTATTAAATGATGTATTAATTAAATGCAGTGAAAACAAGGATTCCAGTAAACCACAGGCTTTAAGTTAAGGGTGATTTAATTAAATTTAGGTTAAACAGCCTATCGTGGATTCTTGAAGGCAATACCATTCACTGTTGTTAAATCACCCCTATAAAGGAAGCTCACCTGCCTTAATGACGCTAAGTAGTCAAACCTATTTAATGCCGACACCGCATCAATAGGTACAATAACCTTATACCAGTTCAACGCAGCGCTGCCAGCCGTGTGGAGTACGCATATGTTGGCCACAGTGCCGGTTATTATCAATGTATCAGCCCTAGCAACATGCCTAAGTACGTAATCTAAGTCAGTGCCAAAGAATGCATCATACCTCCTCTTCCTAATAACTATATCATTAGGCTGAGGCTTAAGTTCCTCAACAATCTCAGCACCCCAAGTACCCATAATGCAGTGCTCACCCCATATTCTAAACTCCGGGTCATCTTTAAAATGCCAATCCTGAGTATAAATTACCCTCACCCCACTCTCCCTAGCCTTTTCAAGTAAGTCAGCAATAGGCCTAATAGTCTTCTCAGCATCAGGCACATAGAGCTTACCATTACTCCTAACGAAGTCATTCTGCATATCAACAACCAACACCGCAGTCCTGGAGGAATCAACAGTAATGCTTTCCTTAACCTCAAGTTCAGGAACCTCAACAGCCTCCTTAATCCTCATCGAGTTTAAGGGATTAGGCTTTAAATAAAAGCGTTACACTGCTATTAAGCATGTAAAAGCCAACTAAACTAATCACTCGCATGTGTAGCATTCATCATGCTAGAGTAGTTCGCAGTGTAAGTAGAGTTAAGTAGAGTATTAATGGTATTAGGGCTATTGAGTCAAGCCTCCTTAAGGCTATCCTAGGCTTAACACTGGGTATGCCGTAGTACTCAATGTATTGTGCAAGTATTATAGAGTACCTTACACCATTAGCCACCAGTGAATTAACCAATAGCCTAGGTTTAACATTACCAAGTGACTTAAGCACCATATAGGCCTCATCCATGCCTATTGATGCATTTAAAAGATATCTAAGTGACAATACCAGTGACTCACCCAATGTACCTAAGCCCATTATGCTAAGAATATACCTCACCTCGCTTAAACTAAGTAATGCAAGTGAAACCACTACACCGATTAATAGTACTAGTATTAGGGTTGATAGGATTGTTACATTAAGCAGCATTATGAAGTTTAACCCCCCTTTAGACATTAACACCACTAGCAATCCAGTGGCTTCGGATAGAATCCACACCAGTATTAGTGGCCTTAACCTCCTTATTGAATCCCCTATTAATACTAGGTAAACCACACCCATGACTAGGCCGGTTACAGTAATGGGTATGAGCTCAGTTAAATTCATGAACCAGTAGGATGCTAGGTATGGTATGAATGATAGCATTACCGTAAACTTACCTATAATCGACATACCCCTCAGCAAACCCTCAGCACCCTTCACAACAGGCTTAACCCACTCATAGAACATACTCGCTCACATTCACCTTAGCAACATACCCCTCTTGCCCTTTCACGTAGAATACGTCACTATCCCTTATTAAGGATGCGAAATGCAGATCCTGAGTAGCTATAATAACCCTTAAGTTTGATTGATTAATGAACTCAGCCAACTCGAAGCTATACCTGCTTGAAAGCCCTGAGGTTGGCTCATCAATAATCATGAGTGTGGGCTTCAGTAGCTTAGCCATAGTAAGCATAAGTATCCTCTTCTGCCCCTCTGACAAGTGTAGCGGATCATCTGAAGTATTTATATGCATTTCAAGCGCCTTCAATTCACGTTTAAGATCCTCAATACTCGCATTCCTACCAGCAGCCTTAGCTAACTCAATGTACAATTCCTCCACTGTATCAGTCATTGACATTACCACGTTCACGTCTTGAGGCATATAAAGCATTGGGTGTGAGTGATCTACGATTACCTTACCTTTACTTGGCTTAACAACACCTAGAATTAGTTTAAGTAATGTTGATTTACCACTACCATTAGGCCCTATGAAAATAACCCTACTTGATGATGCTGATAGGTTAATGCCGCGGAGTACGTATGAGTCATCATACTTAAACCACACGTTACTTAACTTAAGCCAACCACCATCAGTATTACTGCTTACGCTCCTAATAATATACCTACGCCTAGTTAATCCACTAAGGCTACTTAATTCACTTAATTTACCATCATTAAGCTGAAGAACCTTATCCACTGAGCCAATGACATGCTCATACCTATGCTCAAGTATGAGTATTGATATGCCCCTCCTCTTAATTCCCCTAATTAACGTAACTAGTAATTCAACAGCATTCTGATCAAGGTGGGCTAATGGCTCATCCATAATAATCACCTTAACCCCCCTCGTAATCAGTTTAGCTATTGCAAGCCTCTGAAGTTGACCCATTGATAATTCAGTGACTAATTTACCCAATACCTCATTACTTAAACCGGCGGTATTCAGTATAGCGTTAACACTTACATCATTCTCAATGGCAGTTAATTCAAGATCCTCATCAACCCTTGGGTAAATGAAGTGTATTGCCGGGTCCTGGTAAAGGACGCCAATTAACCTACTCCTCTCCCTAGGTTCGGCACCACTTAATTCAGTATCATTAACCTTAATCACGCCCTTAGCTAAACCACCAGTTAAGTGAATTACACCGGCAAGCGCCTTAACGAGTGTTGTTTTCCCTGAACCAGTATCACCAATCACTAACCCCACTTCACCATCCTTAAGGCTTAATGATAATCCCCTTAGAATCCAATCCCCATTACCGTACCTAGCCCATAGGTCACTCACCACTAGCATTAATAAGCCACCTAAACCTCCTGGTTATGGTTAAGTAAACCGGGTAGGCTACTGCAATGTATATTATGGCTATGGTTAAGTTAAAGAGCGCTATGACAGGTAGGAGGTACATTGTTAATGAGGCGGCTTTAGTGTATGTCGTAACCCAATGAGCTATTAGGAACCACCAGGGGTCAACTACATAGTTTGCAGCCACCATTAACCCAACCCTAGCCGTAATCCCCATGGCTGATGATAATGCGTACAGCGCCTTAACGTTACTGAACTTACCCCTAAGTAGCCTATATGTGTAGTACATTGGGATGAATGTTGAAGCCTCTGCAATCCACTTCATGGCTGCACCTATTGGGTCACCACCACGGAGTAGGGCTATCATTAGTACTGTATCTGCCAGTAATGCGTACTTGGGCCCTATTAATAGTGCTGTTATTATTAATGGTATACCTGCTAAATCGTATTTAAGGAATGGTGCTACTGGGAAGGGTATTTGAATGAAGGATAAGGCTACTGACAGCGCCGCCATTACTGAAACCAAGGAGACCTTAATGGCCCTCGCCTCCTTCAATGAAACCTCCAGTGCCATTGCATAAACCCCAGGTTTACTGGTTAATAAACCTTGCGTTACTATTGATAAACCTAAGGTTTAATGCTTTATTAAGGCTTCAGGTAAATTAAAACGTGTGGTAGGGAGAGGTCACTTAAACTTTTAGCCTACTCAGGAGCACTATTAAGGTTAGTGTTTAAAAAAGTCCGGTAATACTTAGGTATTGTGAAGAGTAAGCGTTACTACGTTTTATTGAACCCATGGGAGGCGCGCATACTTGTGACAGGTAAGTTAAATGACCTTGAGCTTGTTCAAGTGGGTTGGAGGATAGTAATGGTGAGTAAAAGATGGTATAGGGCATATGATGTTGCTAGAACATTAGCTGACAAATTCAACTATGTGTTGGAGTGGTATATTGAGGATGAGAGGAGGGCCTTTGCCATTGATAAGAGTAGAGATGTTAAGACTTAATTTCATCATTTCCCCTGGCACCAAAGTTTGAGGTAATCATCCACAGTACCGATGTCTACAAATTTATTAACCAAATACGCACCAACCCTACCTCCCCTTCTTATAATTAAGTTAACATAATCATTCATATCAATGAAGCCACCGTTAAGTAGCCTTAGTAGCTTACCCTTAATTATGTAGTTACCTGTTGATATAGTTAAGTTAATGGTAGGCTTCTCAACCCAAGCCTTCACCTCATAACCCTCGGTTTCAAGTACACCATACCTTAATTGAAAACCAGCCCTATACCCAATTATAGTCATGTCTAAGTTCTTCTCCATGTGAAAATTAACAGCATCAACCATATTCACATCAGCTATTACATCACCATTCTCAACCACCACAATATCATCATCCTTAACTAAATTACCTAGAAAATATAAGTGGCCAGCAGTACCCAGTAACTTATCGTGAATAATGGCCTCAAGTAACCCATTATACGTTAAGTTCATGCGCTTAACAGCATCCAATATTAACTCAGCCATATAATGAGTAATAACGTATATTCTAACGGGTTTTAATGGAAGAAGGCGCTCCACTGCATCCTGCATTGCAAGCCTACCACCTGGAATAGGCATTAGGGGCTTAGGTACGTAGAGGGTAAGTGGCCTTAAGCGCTCACCCTTTCCAGCAGCCAACACCACACCAAATACAGCCATATTACTCATAATGCTTTAAGCGTTTTTAAGTCACTGGCTCTTGAAGCGGCATTATTCCCTAGTCCATGGCGCGTAATCATTACTTAACCATGCACTGTAGGCCTAGTTAGGGTTATTAATAAGTTCAGTATTAGAATCATGTGGAGAAGAGGGTTTACCTAGTGGATATTACCTATGGATTAGTAGGTAATTCACCTGAGATTAGGATGTTTGGCGTTGATGAGGATGGTGAGAAGATTATTATCCTGGATAGGGGGTTTAGGCCATACTTCTACGTGGTTCCAGAGGAGGGGTTTGAGGAGCAGGTTGCTAGGGTTATTGGTAAGATGCAGAATGTTGTTAAGGCTGAAGTTACTGAGAGGAGGTTCTTCGGTAAGCCAATTAAGGTAATTAAGGTTACCGCCACAGTACCTGATAAGGTTAGGGAGCTTAGGGATAGGGTTAAGGCTATTCAAAACGTTAAGGACGTCCTCGAGGCCGACATTAGGTTCTACATTAGGTACATGATTGATAATGACATTAGGCCAGGCTGGTTAATGTTCAGTAACCTTAAGCCAATGGACACTAAAATAGGTGGTATCAGTAACGTATACTTAACTGAAACACCCCCCACTTCACTTGACATAGATTTAATGCCTAAGCTCAGCTACATGGCCTTTGATATTGAGGTCTATAATCCAAGAGGCACCCCTGACCCCAAGAGGGACCCCATCATAATAATCGCCATGGCTAACCATAATGGTAATGTTAAGTTACTGACCCTCAATGATTATAGGCATGAGAGGGAAATGCTTAACGACATGGTGGGTATAGTTAAGGAATGGGACCCCGACGTATTATTCGGCTACAATTCAAATAAATTCGATATACCCTACCTGGTTAATAGGGCTAATGTAATCAATGTTAAGTTTCAATTGTCGAAGTACGGTACACCACCTGAACAGAGTGTTTATGGGCATTGGTCAATAATAGGGAGGGCCCATGTTGACTTATATAATTTCATCGAGGATATGACTGACGTTAAGAGGAAGAGCCTAGACTACGTTGCAGAGTACTTTGGAATAATGAAGAGGAGTGAGCGTGTTAATATTCCTGGGCATAGGATTTACCAGTACTGGGATGATGAAGGGAAGCGTAGCCTATTAATTAAGTATGCTAGGGATGATGTTTTAAGCACCCTTGGTTTAGGTAAAGTACTCTTACCCTACGCAATGCAGCTTGCCTCAGTATCAGGCCTACCATTGGATCAGGTTGGCCCAGCCAGCGTGGGTGCTAGGGTGGAGTGGATGATTATGCATGAGGCCTATAAGATGGGTGAACTGGCGCCAAATAGGGTTGAGAGGCCATACGAAACTTATAAGGGCGCCATTGTGCTTGAGCCAAAGCCAGGTATTCACAATAATATTGCTGTAATAGACTTCTCATCCATGTACCCAAACATAATGTTGAAATACAATATTTCACCAGACACACTTGTATTAGGCTCATCTGAGGGCGACTACTACGTTGCCCCAGAGGTTGGCTATAGGTTTAGGAAGAGCCCCAGGGGGCTTTACGCATCATTACTTCAGAAGCTTATTGATGCTAGGCGTGAGGCTAGGGATGAAATGAGGAAACACCCTGAGGGTTCACCTGAATGGGTTCTGCTTAATGAGAGGCAGAGGGCGCTTAAGGTTATGGCTAACGCCATGTATGGTTACTGTGGTTGGCTTGGGGCTAGGTGGTATATTAAGGAGGTTGCTGAATCAGTTACGGCCTGGGGTAGGCACCTGCTTAAGACTGCGATGAACATGGCTAAGGAAAGGGGTTTAACAGTAATATATGGTGATACTGATAGCCTCTTCATTACCTACGATAAGGATAAGGTTGCTGATATAATAAGTAGGATTAATGAAATGGGTTTTGAGGTTAAGATAGATAAAGTCTACAGTAAATTAATATTCACTGAATCTAAGAAGAGGTACATTGGGTTAACCACAGATAATGAAGTGGATATAGTGGGCTTCGAGGCTGTTAGGGGTGATTGGAGTGAATTGGCAAGGAACGTGCAGGAGAGGGTTGCTGAGCTAGTATTGAGGGAGAGCGTTGATGAGGCTGTTAAGTACGTTAAATCAGTTATTGATGATTTAAGGAACTACAGGTTCACACTTGATGATGTAATAATTTGGAAAACCCTGGATAAGGATATTAACGAGTATAAGGCTCTTCAACCACACGTGATTGCAGCCAGGAGGCTTATGGAGAAGGGCTACGTGGTTAATAAGGGTGATACAGTGGGTTTTGTGATTGTTAAGGATAGTGGCGATAAGTTGACTCAAAGGGCTTACCCATACATATTCATTGATGACGTTAAGGCAATTGATGTTGACTACTACGTGGAGAAGCAGGTTATCCCAGCTGCATTAAGGATACTTGAGGTCTTCGGGATTAATGAAGCAGCACTACTTGGTAAAAGCGGGAGAAGCATCCTTGATTACTTCAATTAATGTGTTGACATTTACGCGAAAGATTTTTAAAAGTGCAGTGTCACGTTGAGTGCAATGTCAGCTACACCACTAACGCCACCTACTGGTCCTGAGGAGGTTCACATAGAGGTTGATGAGGAAACGAAGGGTATAATAAAGGAGATGCTTTCACAAATGGTTAACCCAGTAACCTTCGACTTCTTCACAACAGGCAACTGCGCAGGCAGAGACACTAACTGGTGCACTCCAACGGAGGAACTCATTGACCTACTAGCCAGTTTAGCGCCTGAGGGTAAAATACTGGTTAATAAGCATAGGGTTGACCAGAATAAGGATGATGGAGCTAAGTTCAATATTGAGGAAAATAGGGTTCCCGTAATATACATTAATGGAGGCATAATAAGGTACCTTGGTGCACCACTGGGTGAGGAGGTTAGGGCCTTTATAGAGACTATAACTAGGATATCAACAGGTAAAACTGGTTTAAGAACTAGGACTAGGAGTACCTTAGCCTCAATGGCTAACTCAGATGTGAAGGCCGTTGAGGTGGTAACCGTGGTTACCCCATCATGCCCATACTGCCCATACGCAGTACTACTGGCTAACATGTTCGCCTATGAAAGTAAGGGTAAGGTTAGGTCAGTGGTTGTTGAGGCCTATGAGGAACCTGATATAGCGGACATGTATGGTGTAACAGCTGTACCGACAGTAGTCATTAGGAATGAAGGTTCAACAGGCGACGTTGAGTTCGTTGGAGTACCACCTGAGGCTGACTTACTTAAGAAGGTAATATCATACAGCGGCTTCAATCCCCCCAGCCAGTAGGTCCTTAGGGGTTATTTAGGAGTAAAAAGTAGTGTTCTTTAGGAGCTATGAATCATCATAACCCTGAATGGTTAAATACCTATAACTACCTAGAATCCTAACGTATGCTGAATGTTCCCTAAGCTCATTAATTGCATTAAGGCACTTAGCTTCACTTAAACTGCACTCAACCTCAAGAATAAAGTCATACTCCCATGGCCCCATTTTATTAGGCCTAGAGTATATCATTGTTAAGTTAAGCTCAGCCTCGGCAAAGGGCTTTAAAGCTGAGTATAGTGAGCCAGGCCTATTCGGTACTGAGAATATTATTAATGACCTATCACCAATATTACCCACATCCCTCTGCAGTATTAGGAATTTAGTGAAGCTTGGCTTATCCTCAATGCCGCAGGTAATGGCCTTCAATCCCCTTAACCGTGCACCAAGCCTTGAAGCAACTGCCGCCCTTTCTCTGTGCCCAATAACCATGTTGAGGGCCTCAGCGGTTGATGATGTTTGCCTAATGGTAATGCTTAACCTACTTAGGAATTCCTTGGATTCCTCAATTGCATGTGGATGCGAGTATATTTCCTTGATTTCGCTGATTGAATTAACCTCATTATTCACCACTAGGCATAGTGAAACCCTATACTCGACACTAGCCTTAACACCCACATTCCACTTAATCAATGCATCAATGGTATCACCCACTATGCCAGCCAGGTTGTTTTCAAAGGGCACTACACCATAGTTGAATTGGCCACTATAAACCCCCTTAACAATATCATCAATCCCCTTAACTGGAATCATTGTTCCATTCAGCAGCATTAATGCAACCTCATGGCTAAATGTACCCTCAGGACCAAGGTAAGCCACCTTACCGCTACCACTAATGTACTCCTTAATTATGCTTAAAACCACTGGTTCCTTTATGCTACTAATGGCATCAAGCAGATTAATACCCGGCGGCAGATTACTTAGGATGCTTCTAAGCCTACTAATGGATTCCTCACTCTGCTTAATTAAATTCATTACTTGATTTAGAATTCCGACTTATCCATGCCTGGGTTTAGTGACTAGAATTAATAAGTATTAACCCATGGTTAAATTTAGGTTTAATTTAATGTTTTAATACTAAAGGCTGCGTTAATCATGCTGCTAAATAATGTCGGTGCCCTCAGATTCAGCAGCTTCATGACCCTGCTCAACAATCCTCCAATAGGCAACCTTCCCCCTCTTAATCTCCCTAATTGCCCCATCCCTTTGAAGTAACCTCAGTATGTAGAATACTTGACTATGACTAAGCCCAGTGGTTTTAACAAGGTCATTAGTGGATATTTCCCCCCTCTTCTTTATAATCTCCAGTATGTCGTTCTTCCTCTCCAGTATTTTGTTAGTCTGCTTCCTAGGCATAACTCATCTGCCTGCTGAGTTATTTTAAATATTAACTCACCCTGGTTTTAGCTTCATACTTAAGTATTATTTCAGTAGTTAATTACCTTTCTCTTCACCGTTAAGCTCTGGTGTCATTCATCACTGGGTTAATTGATGTTTGGGGGAATATTTAAATAATTCCCTTAGTTAAGCCTTATAATGAGTAGAGTAATACTAGTAGCTTTACTAGTATGTATATCTATGATTCCATTAACGGCATTTAGCTTAACCTTAGAATCATTTACCCCAGTTAATGAAACAATGATTAACTTAACCCCATACATAGGCCACGCCACAGTAATTACTGGAATCTACTCAAACCCAAACGCAAACTACCTCTATATACTATATGCCCACATTAACGCAACAAGCGTTAATGCAACTAGCGGTGTGTTAATTATGAGTAATGGAGCCGTCATTGGAAACGTTAACTTACCCTACTGCATGCAACCATATTTGGCGTCAATTAATTATGCGGATAATGTACTCTATGTCTCATGCCCCACCAGTAACTTAATTTACGAAATCAACGGTTACACTGCGTCAATAATAGGCTCAATATTAGTCTCCTTTGAGCCAACGTGGGTTTACTACGACAACTACACAAGCCAACTATACGTGGTTGCCTATGGGTCTGGGAAATTCCTCCAATACAATACAATTAATGCATCATCAAAGTATTTTGAGGTGGCGTCAACCATAAATAACCTATGGCCACCTGAGATAATTATACCGAATGGTAAGCTTAACCTAGTATACGTCATATACGCCACAGGCTACGTCCTATACCTAAACTACACCACACTGCAGCTTCCCAGGAGTTACTGCTCGAACTGCATAATAGTTAACTTAAACTCAACACCCCTATACGCATATTATGATGAGGAGCATAACATACTCTTCGTATCAACGAAGGGAGGCTTATATGCACTAGATGGGTCAACAGGCAGTATACTATATAATATTACTATTTCTCCAACGTGGTTAACTGCTAATGTGAATGAAAGCCTACTGTATGCCTTAGTCAATAACCTGGTTTATGTTTACGAATACACTAGAAGCATGTATTTTGAAATCGGCGTAATACATTTACCATCGGTTGGATCATCAATAACAATGATTGGTAATAAGCTATATGCTGCATTACCCAGCCTAGGCATCATTGATGAGGTAACCTTCTATAGGAGCTTAAATGGCCTATACCCACTATACCTTTACGTAAACTCCTCATACTACAACGTGACTTTAAGCGGCCCAGTGAACCTGAGGCTAATTAACCTCCGGTATAATACCACAGTAATGTTACCTAATGGCATATATAACTTAACCATAATGACACCTAAGGGTTACTACATTCAGCCAGCTAGCGTAGTTTTCGCCATACATGACTCAACAACAAAGATAATCGCACCAGTATATACGTCGTACAAGCTCATATTCATGGAGGAGGGATTAGCGTTAAACAACACGTGGAGTGTTTGGGTTTATGGTTTAACATCATATGGCAACCTGTTCAATGAGACGTTAACAGCCCCAGCCGGTGAAGAGATTATATTTTACCTTGAACCTGGGTCATATAGGTTCATTATTAATCCAGTATTTGGGTACTCATCAACGCCAGTGAGTGGTTCGGTATCAGTATCCTCAGCCGGTAGCATTGTGGTTCCAGTTAACTTCACCTTAATTAATTACCCAGTTAACATTAATGTAACCAACATGATGAGTGGTTTAAGCATTAAGGCAACCGTGCATGGGGAAACAATAGCTGGCACAAAAATTAATGAGGACTTAACCATAATGGTGCCCTACTACACAATACTACTTCCTGACGGTAAATATACGCTCACTATAACTGACGTAACCTATGGGCCATATGATAGGGTTGCATCCCCAAAGGTGAATAATCTAACCTTTACTGTGTGGGGTGGGGCTAGGGGCATTAACGTAATCCTAAACGTTAACTATTACCCAGTTAAAATAAGTGAAGCAGGGTTAATTAATAATGTTAAGTGGAGTTTAGGTGTAGGTGGTGTATTCTTCAATGGTACGCACTACTCCTACTCAACAACCCTAATTTCACCCAATGACTCAGTAACACTCATGCTGCCTGACGGATCATACACAGTATCATCAACCTCAAACTACTTTAACGGGTTCAATAACCCATACAGCGCCCCCACTAGGAGCGTAATAATAAATGGAGCTGGGGATAATGTTACATTAACGTTCACGCCAGTATCCTACAGCCTCATAATTAAGGTAAGCACAATACTGGGGTTAGGGCAATACACGGTTAGCGTGGTTGGCGTTCAATTCAATGGGCAACCATACACGCTGAGGCTGAGGTCTACGCAGGCATTATTAGCTATACCACTATTGAGTGGTGACTACTTAATACAGGTGAATGGGCCATATTACATTACATCCTATAGTAAGCGTCTAGTGGTGAATGGGTTCATGCCTACACCGTTAAGCGTTAGGTTAATAGGATTAATGCTACCTGTAATAATAGTTGCAGTAATTGCGGTAATTATAGTACTCATGCTTAGGAGGCTTGGATACTTATAATGCCTCATTAATGCATGGATTAGGTACCTTTAATGGCCTAGGTATGTTTATAAAATATAACCCTAAGCTTCACAAATGATTCCAGTAAGCGTCATGGTTACAGGTGCAGGAACGGTATCAGTTAAGATTAAGGGTAGATTTGGGGTTAATCATCCCAGTGATTTCTCAAGCCCAATTAGGCCTGTTATCTCATGGAACATAACCAGGAGGTGCAATTTAAAGTGCCTACACTGCTACATAAACGCTGGGGATCCTGATGAGTATGAGTTAACGACGGAGGAGGCAATGAACTTAGTGAGGCAGTTCAGTGAATTAAAGGTTCCATTAATACTATTCACTGGGGGTGAACCATTAATGAGGAGTGATTTACTTAAGCTAGCCCGTTATGCTAGTGATGAGGGCATTAGGATTGCCTTATCAACAAATGGAACATTAATAACTAAGGAAATGGCCTCCAAGCTAGCTGAAGTAGGCTTCTCCTACATTGGCATTTCCCTGGATTCAATAAACAGTGAGTTTCACGATAAGTTCAGGGGAGTGGAGGGTGCCTTCACTAAGGCTGTTTTAGGTATAAGGAATGCCATTGATGCTGGGCTGGATGTTGGCTTAAGGTTCACCTTAACTTCAATGAACATTAATGAGGTTCCATCCTACATTGAATTCGCATTATCACTGGGTGTTAGGAGAATAACCTTTTACCACCTATCAGCCTCAGGTAGGGCTCAACGGTTAAGTAGGGATTGGTGGTACACGCCATCGCAGTACGTTAAATTCATGGATAATTTAATTAAGTACGCTAAGGATTACTCAGGTAGAATTGAAATTGAGACGACCCTTGGCTCATTCGATGGTGTATATATAGCCTTAAAGCTGGCTAAGGATAAGGAGGAGTTAGGCAACTACCTCAGGTTCGTGGAGTCAACGGGAGGCTGCGGTAGAAAGATAATATCAATATACCCAAACGGTGACGTTTACCCATGCCAATTCATAGACTTCGTGAAGCTCGGTAACGTTAGGGAGAGGAGGCTAGCAGACATATTAAGTGAATCAAACCTAGACCTATTCGTGAATACTGAGAAGTACCTTAAGGGGCCTAAGTGCTCCACATGCCAATTTAAGGCTTACTGCAAGGGTGGGGACAGGGCGAGGGCATATTACCTAACAGGCGACATTTACGGTGACGACCCCCTCTGCCCAATACCAAGCATAATCAATAAAGCTACATGATTAACCCACTCCTAAGCTAGATTACTTAAAAGGGCCACTGCAATGTTAATACGCATTGTAGGTGCTGCACGTGGTGCCGCCTAGGTTCACTCCCAGTGGTGAGGTAATTAGTTACGTGCTCTACATAATTAATGTACTGGTAATAATAATCATAGTATATAGGTTATACTCTGAAATTAGGCGCAGTGGCTTAGGCTTAAGTATATCTAGGTTGCTTATGTTCATTAAGTATGAGGCTTCAAGCTACCGTAAGGGTATGGTGCATTTAATGCACTTATCAATACTGCTTGGTGTTTCATTATCAATATTATTCACGTTAATTTACCCATTAACCTACAGTAACCCAATTGCCCACTACGTAATGTTCGCCATATCAACACCACTGCTCCTAGGCCTAATTACCGCACTTGCCTGGAGGTTTAAGATTCTTGGGGATTCATTTAGAGTTTACAGTAAATTGAAGATTATGGGAGGTATTAGGCATAGATCCATTATGCTTCAATCAATATTAATGCTTGTAATAGCATTAACATCATCAACACTTGCCTTAACAATATTCACAAGTGCTACGTATGTTGAAGTTAAGCTTACCTTATCCATTATTGACTATGTATTAATTGCAGCATATTACGTTAAGCCTGAGGTTAACCTCTACTTAAACCTTGACTTGGATTTACCTAACCTCAGGGAGGCCTTCAACCTTAGGGATGTCCTTGAGGGTAAGGTGGATGCATCCCAGGTTAAGATTGGTGTGGAGAGGTTAAGTGACTTAGCTGACTATGAGCTACGGAGCCTAGATGCGTGCGTTGAGATTGGTGCATGTGAGGAAGCTTGCCCAGCAACGCTGGCGGGTAGGCCATTATCCCCAAGGATGCTTATTAGGAAGCTTAAGTACGTTAAGGATTCAAATGGCGGTGATGCTGATGTATTTAAGGTTGTTCTCGATGATGAGGTTTGGTCATGCACAACCTGTGGTGCATGCATCTATAATTGCCCAATTGGGGTTAGGCACGTTGACTTAATAATAGATGTAAGGAGGAGGCTTGTTGAGTTAAGTAGGCTTGATCAAAAGAAGTCAACACTACTACTTAACGTTACCCAGTACGGTAACTCCATGGGTGTTAGTAACTACGGTAGGCATGAGTGGTTAAGGGAATTGGGCGTTAAGACTGTTAAGGAGAATCCAAGCTTCAAGCACCTACTCTGGGTTGGATGCATGGGCAGCTTTGACTCTAGGGCCAGGGAGATTGTTAAGTCACTTGTGGATATTATTAAGGCTGCTGGCTTAATTAATGAAATTGCTGTGCTTGGTGATGAGGAGGCTTGCTGCGGTGACCCATTGAGGAGGCTTGGTGATGAGGGTAGGTTCCAGGAAGTGGCCTTAAGTAATATTGAGGTATTTAAGAAGTATGGCGTTAAGAGTATAATAACCATATGCCCCCACGGCTACAACACATTCAGGAACGAGTACCCTAAGTTAGATGAATACATGAGGAGTGTGCTGGTTCAACACCATACTCAATTCATAGCTGAATTAATTGAGAGGGGGCGTGTGAATGTTAAGAGGAGTGGGGAAGTGTTAACTATTCATGATCCATGTTACCTAGCTAGGTATAATAAATCCACTAAACCCCAGAGGATTATAGTATCCTCAGTGGGTGTTCTTAAGGAGCCTAAGAATAGTGGTGAGAATACATTCTGCTGTGGTGCTGGTGGGGCTAATTACTGGTATGATGTCCCTGAGGAGAAGAGGATAAGTAGCATTAGGTTAAGTCAATTAACTGAAACTGGGGCTAAGACAATTGTTACAATGTGCCCATTCTGCAATGCAATGCTTAGTGATGCTGCTAGGGTGAGCGGATTCAAGGGTAGGATAATAGACGTTAGTGAGCTTATTAAGGAGTCTATGGTGGGGGGCCATTAGTAACGTACTTGCGTTTAAAGGCTTCCTCCACATCAATGTTAAGTAAATTAGCCACTGACAGTAGCCAGGCGAATACATCTGCTATCTCCTCCATCTTAGCCTCATCATCACCCTTCAACAGGGAATCCGCCAACTCACCCACCTCCTCAACAAGCCATGTGAAGGTTTGGTAAAGCCCCCTCCTAGAGTCCTTCTCGAAGTAAGCCCTCCTAATTAATTCCTGAGCCTCCCTAATATCCATGAAATCACACAGTACTGTTAAATATTTAACAATACCCTATGGCTTTTAACTAGTGTTCGGTGTAATCTTTTTAAAACTCTAATTCGATATCGAATTTGATGCTGAGTGAAAAAGTGGTGAATACGCTATCAAGCGCATTCAGGCTTAATAATAATACAGTAATTAATGCCCTAAGTGGGTACAGTAATATAGATAAAGTATTGAGGGCAAGGCTCAGGGGTAGGAGGCTGTGGGGTGCATTATCCCCCGAGAAGAGGCCAATACTTTACACAATAATTAAGCTTCTTAAACCCAAGATAGCTATGGAGACTGGTGTAGGAGCTGGAGTATCCAGTGCAGTAATCCTTAGTACCCTTAATGAGCTTAATGATGGCCTCCTCTACTCCATTGAGATAAGTAATTACTACGATGAAAACTACCCAGTGGGCTTCATTGTTCCAGAGGAACTTAAGGGTAGGTGGAGGCTCCTAATAGGTAGTTCACGGGAACTACTTGAGAAAACCCTAATGCAACTGGGTGATGTTCAGTTTTTCCTACATGATAGTGACCACAGTTATGATAATGTGTTATTTGAGCTTAGGATGGTTTGGAGGTTCATGAAGCATGGAATCATACTTATCGACAATTATAGATTCAGCAACGCGGCTGTACAGTTTGCTAAGGAGGTTAATGCACCTTTAATAGGGTTAAGTAGTGAAGCTGGCGGCCTAGCAATGATACTTAAAGGTTTTTAACCAACTCCTCAAATTAACACCCCCTTAATCGCCTATTAGTCATCACTGGTTAAAGTTCACCACTCACTATAGTTGGCATCAATGAGGAGGAAACATCCCACTGTTTAAACGCATCATGAGGTGTGAGTCTTTAAGCCATAATTGTAGGGTAACGATTAATGATCCTTCACTAGAGGATTAATGAAGGTAATCCTGTAAAAGGGATAAGGGGTTATTTGCTTATCTTCTCCCACATTAATTCCTTAGTCCACAGGTTCCTAACCATGGCGTACATTAGTATGAATTGTTGAATAACCCAAGCTCTAAAGGGCGGCCACACCAATAGCATTATGCCCAATGCAACTAAGGCGTATGCTAACAAACCTCCTGAGGCTAAGAGTAGGATTGCGCCAATTGTAAGTAGCCACGGGTTCACTAGGTGAATGTAGGCTTCAGTGTAGTATATTGGCTTATAGTTACTTGGTTTAGGTAACTTAATGGATTTCATGAAACTCTGCAGTAGGTGTTGAGCCCTCCTAACCCTCCACCTACCATACCCATTACTTGGAACATACTCAATACAAGTCACGTCCCCTGGAATTATTGCTCTAAGGCCCATTGAGGCAACCTTAACCCCAGTATACGAATCATCAGCCCCTATGTCTGTTGGGAAACCACCAATACTCTTAAGTAGGTTCCCCTTAACCGCCAGTAATTCACCATGGAAGACCACTGAGGAATGTACCTTACTCTCCCCAATTCTTAAATTATTGTAAAGCCTCCTATAGGCATCCTCAGTTAAGCCCCCGCCTCTAGGCGCCTTTATACATGAAACCAATCCCACTTGTTCATTAATAAGCCACTTAACCGCATTAATTAAGGAATCCTTAGCCCACAGTGAATCAGCATCAGTGGTCACTATAATGTTACCTGAGGCCAACTCCAATGCCTTATTTAAGGCATGGCCCTTACCCATCCTAGGGCTCTTAATGTAATTTAAATCAACCCCCCTATGCCTACTTAACCACTCCTCAATCTTAGCTTGAGTATTATCATTGCTTGAGTCAGATATTATTAACTGAATCTTACTCAGTGGGTAATTCTGCTCAAGAATATTATCCAGCTTCCCAACTATCATGTTTTCTTCATTATATGTAGGTATTATAATGGATACTGTGGGTAGTTCCTCATTACTCACATTAATTGGGTTAATGGGCCAAGGCCTCCTAACGTAGGCTAGGATAATAATGTAGTAGAGTAGCGGTACTGCAACATGAATTAACACAAGTAATAAACCTATGTAGAATAATTGAGTTAACATATGCTTGACGAGAATGAGTAAACTGAATAGGCGGTGACAGTGAACATTATCATGGCTACCAGCAGCAGTAGCAGTGATATTGAATCAACTCTATTTAATCTAATAATCCTGTATGCTGAGTAAATGAGCATACCGGTGGCTATTGTTGATATTGCCACTGAGTAACCGTAAGTTGGGCCACATTCAGACCTAACAATGGAGACGCTTATGCCGGTGGGTGCAACGAGATTCCATAAGCCAAACATGAATATAACAGCAACAATAGCTAAAATTACTGCTAACGCGAACCCCTCCTTACTTATATTAAGCTCTGAACCACGGGACACAGGATCCATGAATATGCTGGTTTAAAAACATTATCATCAGTACCCCTTACTCAGGATACTCATTATTTAAGGTAAACCTTTAAAAAATACCAACCAAACAGCATTTAGGCCGGGGTGGCCGAGCCTGGTCCAAGGCGTGGGCCTTGAGAGCCCATCCCCGCAAGGGGGCCCGGGTTCAAATCCCGGCCCCGGCGCCATCCTTCCACATACCCCATGATGCAGGTAGTGTTACTAGAGGTTGTGATTACTACTTATTTGCTTGAATTGAGGGATAGCTAATGAGGCGTTAGAGCCTATGTTAAGGAAATAACGTAAGGTAGCCTAGGCCAGGTAATGTGCATTCCACTTATTATAGTTATT
>NZ_DAXS01000052.1:4794-59401 GCF_002506515.1 Caldivirga sp. UBA161 | reverse complement strand
CTAAAGGGGCGAGGCTTTCAGTAGAATTAAAGTAAGGTTTGTAGTATGATTGGATTTATGTATCTAGTGGTTCCTTAATGTGGTGGTGGGGTTAATGGTTATTTTAACCTTCTTATTGTAGCCTGCGGCTTCTATTTTTGTGTTTAGGAATAATTTAACAATGCTTATGTTTGTTGATAAGTGTGATGTTAAGTTGGCTACAGTGTACTCCGAGTTACCTTCCGCTAGGGCTAGGAATGGGATGAGCATATCACCCATGTGGTCATCGAAGGCTGCCCCCGCATTAATCACTGCTGCAAGGGATGCTGCTGCTTCCTTACCTACTTCCTCAGCGGGTTTACCGCGTTCACCCAGTGAGTCAGCCCCAATCCTCTGCCCATTGGTGGATTCGGCCCATAGTGTTATTCCTGAACCAGGACCTAGGTGGGGGTCTTTACCCTGCTCATAGTATTCAAGGTTAATACTGGGTTTTAGGCCTAGTTTACTTAAATACTCCTCGGCTGCCTTAGCCTGCCTAACTGCCACGTGGCTTGGTAACCTAACGGCATGTGATAATCCCCAAATCCCCCTTAATTCACCAAGCTCAGTTATGTTAATTGGCTTAAGCCTACTGGTTGGCTTAACAGTAACCCTAACCCTACCACCACCCCTTGGGTAATGGCCCCTCCTAATTAACTCCAGGTTAATCCCCACACCCATTAGGGATAGGTTATGGGCTAGTACGAAGCGTACGTAATCTATGGGGGGAGCCTTAGGTACATCTGTGCCGCCGGTTATGTCGAGCATTACTTCACTGCAGTTGGCTATGGCTAATACGGGTAGTAGTGTTTGAAGCACTAGGCTTACACTGCCGGCTGTCCCAATGTCAATACTATAGTTACCGCATTTAACATTACTTGGCTCAAAGGTGAGGCTTAGGGATCCCTTATAGGCTCCATTAACCCTAGCATTACTAATCCTCGCCGCAGCCACTACGCTTGCCAAATGCTGTGGCTGTAGCCCTGGGTTACTCCTCTTAGCCCTAATGTTAATTATCCTGAAGGGCTTACCGGTGATTATGGATAAGGCTAAGGCAGTCCTCAATATTTGCCCACCCCCCTCACCCATTGAACCATCTATCGTTATCATGATTAATAGCACCCACTGGGCCTTGGTTAATAAACCCTATGAATCACCAGTTAATAATGCTGCATTACCTTAATTGAACCTAAGCTTATTTAAAGGCTCCCCAATAGTACTCGTGGTGATGAGAAGGTTTCCGGAATGAGTAGTGATTGGTTCACCCCTTACTGACAACTAAAGTTTAAAGCCAGCGTTGAGAAATTAACCTCTAAGAGTTAATACGCGGCCCATTTCTTGCTGTACACTGCCTTCAATTAGTGGTGGGCCTAATCATGATGCAGGCTCCGTGGAGGCTCCAGGGGAGTGATGGTAGCCTGTGAGGGGCTGGGACCCTCACTATTTATGGTTATGAGCCACAGCTCTTACTGGCCTTGATTAATGTTAAACCTCTTGAATAGGCTCCCTAACCTGCGTTGACTCTTCTTAAGGCTACTCATCATTTTGCTCATCTCATTATAGTACCTTAGTAATTCCCTAACATCCCTAGGCGTTACCCCTGATCCCTTGGCTATCCTCCTAATTCTTGAGGCATTAAGCATGTTTGGGTTAAGTAGCTCCTCCTTAGTCATTGACCTTAATATTGATAACCACCTCCTCATCCTGTCTTGGGCGTTCATTAATTGGTCATCATTCAATTCCTTCAACTGAGGCATTAACCCCATGGGGAGCATTTGAAGAACCCTACTTAATGGCCCAAGCTTACTCATTGCCTCAAGCTGCTTCATTAATGTTAGTAAAGTGAATTTACCGGTTTCAATATCCTCAAGGACCTCTTCCTCCTCCTCCATTGCCTTAACCCTCTCTAGGAGTGACTCAACGTCACCCATACCCATTAACCTAGCCACAAACCTCCTTGGGTTAAAGACCTCAATATCCTCAATATCCTCACCATTACCAATGAACTTAATCCTAGCACCAGTCTTAACAGCGGATACGAGGGCGCCACCACCCTTAGCTGTACTATCAAGCTTTGTTATGAATATTGAGCTTACTGCAACATACTTACTGAAGGCCTCCGCCTGGGCCCCAACCTGCTTACCATTGGTTGCATCAACAACAAGCATTACCTCATTGGGCTTCACAGCCTCGTAAATCTCCTTAACCTCATTGAGGAGCTCCTCCTCATTCCTATGCCTACCGGCTGTATCTATTATTATCAACTCAGCCTTACTGGCAATCATCCTGCTTAAGCCAACTTTAGCAATGTTAACCGCATTACCTAGGCCTGGGCCACCGAAGAACATTGCCTTAACCCTCTCGGCTAATTGCCTTAACTGGTCAAAGGCCCCAGGCCTAATGGTATCGGTTTCAATTAAACCAACCTTAAGCCCCCTCTTAATATAGAAGTTAGCCAACTTACCTGCTGTGGTTGTTTTACCACTACCCTCAGTACCCACTAGCATTAGTATGTAGGGCTTAACCTTAATCTCAACGTCAGGCTCCTTATCACCACCAAGTAGGTCGGTGAGCTTCCTGTAAAGTAGGTAAATTAAGTAGTCCTTAGCCGTTAACCCTGGGGGAAGCTCCTTAGCCTCCTTAAACTCCTCCTCAATACTCTTTGTTAATTCGTAAACTAACTTAACGTCAACGTCAGCCCTTATCAATGCCCTCTGCAGATCCCTAAGTATACCCCTTAGGGTTTCCTCATCAATTAGTGTTGAGCCCCTAATCCTACTTATTATGCCGCCTATCGCCTCCATTAAGTCCCTCATTAGTTAATCACTGGGTTGTGTATGGGTAGTAACTGTACTGGTACATGCTTTGCTGAACATACCTAAGCACGTCAGTTAAAGTACCCCTTATGATTATTCCCTCACCCCTTTGAATCTCGTAGACGAGCTTCATTGGTGATATTGGCATCCACCTCATCTTCCTAATATACATCACCCTAAGTATCTGGTGGGTAATAGGCTCCTCGAAGAGCTGTAGAATAAGCACGCCACCAGCCAAGTACTCCTCAACGCCAAACCTACTAACCTTAGTTGCCTCACCAGTGGGTATTTCTGATGTTAAAAGGGTTGTGGTGTCCTTATAACGCTTAAGTTGAAACACCAATTCCCTTAAATACTCCCTAACCCATAGGAGGTCCTGGTGCCCTGTTATTATTAATGGGGCTATGGGGTCAACCACAACCCTCTTAGCCTTATTCTTCTGAATAACATCAATAATCATCCTAGCCACATCCTTAGGGTCAAGTGAAAGGGTGGTGCCCTCCTTGGAGTAGAGCTTAAAGTGGGTCCTGAAGTCGTATATTATCACCCTGTTCTGCTTCTCATAGGCATCAAGATCCCAACCCAACGCCTCATAGGCACCCCTCTTAACATCCTCACTGGGTTCATCAACACTAATGTATATCCCTGACTCCCCAATGTCTGCCCCAGTCTTAAGGAACTTAAGGCTAAAAATAGTCTTACCTAAACCCGCCTCACCAGCAACTAAGTAAACCTCACCCCTCTTAAGGCCACCATAGAGTAATGCATCTAAGTAGGCTATGCCCGTGGGGGCCTTATTAGCATACATGCTATACTGCATTTGAGCCGTGTAGTATTGAGTTATGTCGAATGGGTAAGTTTGGCTACTGTAATTATTACCACTGTACGTGTTATAGCCTCCATAGTCGTATGTGTAGTATGCGTATTGCGATGAATCTGCAGCAGCATCATTCTCCTTTCTTAAACCCATATGCCCTAAACCCTAGGTGGATATTTATACTTTTACCTTGAATCCACCATTAGTTTAAGCAATTAAATGAATTAAGCCTTAATTACTGCCTAGGCTCAATCCTAACATCAACCCTAAACCTCCTCTTAATCCTACCAATCCTGGGTAAGCTCTTAGATAGCACTAATCCATAGTACTCCTGTGGAACCTTAATAACAAGGGCATCCTCCCTTGGCTCCACTATAACTTGATCAAGCGGCACGTACTTACCAACAACCTTAAGTAACTGGTTCATAGCCCTCTTATTAACCTCCACGCTCCTCCTCCTTAAGGGTACTACGAAGGTCTCCTCACCGAAGACGTAGACCTCGTACTCAGGTTCCTCAGTTATGAAGTCCTTAATAACCACCACTGGCCTCGCTAAATCCTCCTCCTTCAAGCCTGCAGGAATCTTAACAGTCATCTCCAGTGAGTAAACCTTACTAACAGCCCCCTTATCAATGAAGATTACTGTATCCACTATTGAGGGTAACATACCTAACTCAACCCTACCTATGAATCTCTGAATTGAGTCTATGGGTGATGTTGCATGAATGACGCCAACCATGCCTATTCCAGCTAACCTAAGGTCAACGTAAAGCTGAATATCAGCTGTATCCCTCATCTCATCGAATATAGTGTAGTCCGGCCTTGATAATAGGAGGATATCATGAAGCTCCTCTGATGTGGCTAAATTCTTGGAGAGTTGAGTGACTTGGTCTGGTAGAACCATATCCCTCGGCGACTCAATGGTTTTAACCACCTTATTCTTGGATACGAAGAATTCGGCAAGCGCCTGGGCGAAAGTAGTTTTACCAGCACCTGGAGCACCACCGATTAGTATTCCCTCAGCCCTCTTCTCAAGCCTCTCAATAACCTTGGGGTGTAGGTTATACTCCTCAACACGCTTCTTAACCAAGGGCCTAACAGCGGTTATCTCTATGCCGTCTGAGACGGGTGGGAAGACGGCCACTATCCTAATATCCCTATACTGAACTATCAATGAGTGGCTCCTCTTAACCTCAATGACGGCGCCATTACCACCACTGTATGCTGTTGAAATAATCTCCCTCACTAGCCTCTCCAGGTATTCCTTGGAGAGGACCTTATTATCCAGGTAAACTAACTCCCAATTACCTGGTGAACCCCTCTTAGCCATGGGGAGCGTATTCTCCTTAAGGTGTATTGACATTATGTCAGAGTACCTTTGGAACCACTTCTCAATCTCAAGGGCCTCAGTTCCCTTACCAATGTAAATGTACCTAATGCCCATTGCCTCACAAACCTTCTTAACCATGGCATCGCTGGTTATCAACACTGCCCCTAATTCCCTAGCGGTACTTAAGACGAGGCTCTCAGGGTCCTTTAAATCAGCTGACCTCGGGGTAATGTCAACGTACTCCACGGTAACTCCCTCAATCTTTGAGGCCATGTCATGAATAGTAGCCACCTCCTCAAGCCCAAGTATACCCAGTGAGGAGCCTGCCTTGGCATCATCCTCAAAGTACTTAACGACACCAGTATGTATCAGTAACCTACCCTTAAGCCCATTATTCTGAAGGTACTCCTTCAGAGACCCATCTAGGAAGACTGACATATCCGGAATATAGATTTCCCCAGCTGCAAGCATTAAGTACCAGTTAATGCGGGTGCACTGAGGCTTAAAAACTTATGAGCCTTAACTCACCTTCAATGTTCGTTAAGTAAG
This sequence comes from Caldivirga sp. UBA161, assembly GCF_002506515.1. GTDB lineage: Archaea > Thermoproteota > Thermoprotei > Thermoproteales > Thermocladiaceae > Caldivirga. The sequence continues at coordinate 53,871 of NZ_DAXS01000052.1, read as the reverse complement.
GTAATTAATCTATTGATTAGTATTAAGGCTTAATGCACCTTAACTATGAAACTCACGTCACCCTCCATCCTCTCTGGGCTTATCATTCCGCATCCCTGGCTAATCTTCCTCATGAATGAGAGTGGGTTATTAATCCTTACACCAGCCAGTAGGTTAACTCCGAAGTCAAACATTAAGTCAAGCATTGGGGTACTTGGGCCAAGTAGGATAACGTAGGCATTAGCCCTCTTAGCCAACTCCAGTAGCCTATCAATCGACTTATTGATTATTGTTGAAGCAGTAATCACCACTACTTGGCTATCCTCAATAATACTCTCAGCCGCTGTGGAGGGTAAAATCCCATTAGCGGGATCCACTAGGAATGGGTTAAGCTCCAGGACCACAACCTCTTTAGCAACTTCCTTAAACCTCGTAAAACCTGGGAATCTGCCAACCATTACCACCTTCTTACCTTTACTGTATTTCAAGGCTATGTCCAGGCCATTAATCTCAGCATCACCCTTAGGTTCAATCACCGAATTCACTGCCGCCAAACCAACGCTAGCCTCCAGTAGATTCCATGACCTTAAGTACTCGGCTAATTCACCTACACTCCTCTCCTCTAAATGCCCAAACCCCCTAACGCTCATGTTACTGTTACTGGTGTGGTAAGTCATTGAGACGCCGCAGTACTTCGAGTATACACAAGTCCAGTAAACGCCAATAGTGGCATTCCTAACCTCAGTATCATTCTCCTTGGCGTAGGACACTAAGGCATCAATAACCCTGCTCTTAACCATAATATTAACCTAAGGCCTAGTAGTTTAATACTTTACATGAAAACCAATGCAATAGCCCCATGAATAACCTCTAGGAAACATTATTAAACAAGTAGTAGAGGAAAACCCTATAAGAGGTATTTAGTATTGCTTACCTAGTGATGTAGCCACGCAGGCCCTTGAGTTAATGATGAATGACCTAAAGGCTGACCAGTATGATTATGAGTACTATGATATATCCCTTCATTGATAATGAGGCTAAGCTATAGAGTATAATCCACTGCCTTAAGGTTAGGGCCGGTTTTATTTAAAACCTGAGCCTTCCTCGTTCCTCTTAAGGAGTTGTGTATGTGCATTTTCGTTGATGTTGAGGGTATTGATGGAGTTGGTAAATCCACGGTGATTAGGCTTACTGCTGATGAATTAAGAAGGAGGGGTTACTTGGTTTATGTTACAAGTGAGCCAAGTGACTCACCTATTGGCTTATTCATAAGGAGGAATGTACTTGAAAGAAACCTTGAGGTTGAGCCAATGGCCCTGGCGCTCCTATTTGCTGCAGATAGGGTGATCCACTATAATAGGGTTATTAGGCCTAAGGTTCAGGAGGGTTACATAGTGATTACTGAGAGGTATATTGAATCCTCAGTGGCTTATCAGGGTTCCCAAGGTGTACCCATTGAGTGGATTATTGAGGTTAACTCAATGGTAGCTGAGCCAGACTTAGTAATAGTGCTTAATGCACCATTAAGCACAGTGGTGAGTAGGTTAACCAGTAGGGGGGCTCTTGAGTACTTTGAGAAGAACACTGGTTTCCTTAGGAGTGTTCAGGAGGCTTACCTTAGGAGGGCTAGGGAGCGTAATTACCCTGTTATTGATGCATCAAGGTTAATTAATAATGTTGTTGGCGATGTACTTACGCTTATTGAGGATAAGGCCAAGGGTAAGTGCAAGGGCAATAATTAATAATCCGTAGGCACCCTTACTAATTCCATTCACTGAACCACCTGCATCAGGCTTTGCTTTGATTATGGTGATGTTAGATAGTACTGAGGAGATGTACCTTGTATTTAACACTATGGGTAAGTTCACCTCATTGGTTTGCTCAACAACTACATCAACCGTATATGATGAGGAGTTGATGATTAGGTTACTTAAATATTGGTTATAAATGCCCTTGGCAACCCCGTAGTAGGCTTCATACGTGTTTAATTCATTGACTATGTTAGCCCTCTGGTATGCAATACTTTGGTTAATGGCTAGGCTGAAGAGTAGGTATTGGCCCGTTAAGTTGAAGTACATTCTCATTAACCTAGCTGATGCATTCTGAAGCTGTGAGCTAGTTTGGATGAGGCCACTGGTAATATTGGTTAAGTTACCGTATAGTGAAGCCGGTACTGCTAACGCCGCATTAAGCCTACCTAATGTTGTATTGAGTGTGCTTGTTGTTGAGTTAAGCACATTACCCAGGTAATTGAGGGCTATGTAAAGTGAGTATACGCTTTGATTAGTCTTAACGAGGGTATTGCTTATATTAGTTAATGCAATGACTAAGGCAGTACCCCTAGTGTTTAACTGATAAGCCAACTCGCTTAATTGCCTACTAGCCATTAAAACACCCATCTCAGCACCATTAACGTAACCCTCAAGCCTAAGCACCGTAGCCCTCATTACTTCCACATCCTTAATTAACCTACTTAATGAATTAAGTATACTGGACTTAACTTCCCCATTAATATTAAGTGAATTAACCTCACTATACAGTTTAGTTAAGTTATCCTGAACATAACCTAAGTATTGATAGTACCCAGCTAGTGTAGTGTTAGTGGCGTTAAGTATTGGTATTATCTCCATTAACGTAACGTTATATTGCTCAATCTCCCCATAAGCGTAAACTACATCTGAAATTACCTGGTATTGAAGGTTAATTATCTCATTATTCAACTGCGTTAAATTACTCATTATCTGCTTAAGGGAGTAGGAGACCATTGGGATAGTGTAGTTAAGCCTACTTAAAACACCATACTCAGCCCTCAGGGCGTAATCAACCTCATTTACTTGAAGCAATAATAAGCTCTCAATAACCCTGGTGGTATTCATGTAGTAGGCTGATTGCCTATATAAGGCAGCTGTAGTATTCAGTAGGTAGGATAATTGGTATAGGTCATTTAGGAGAATTGTGGCATTGCCGCTTATAGGCTTTATATAAGATATATTACTAAATTCCATGAGCGTGTTGTTTAATTGGCCTATAGTTAACTTAAGGTAATTCAGGTAGTAGGATAAGTCTATTGATGAGGTGAATGTTAATGAACCTAAGTTTAATGCGCTCCAATTACCTGAATTAGCTATAATGAATGTTACATTCAACCCAACGGAACCGTTAATAGGTAATTCACCGGACCAGTACGTGTAATCCCCAGTACCAATGCTCACAATACCAGTGGGTGGTGTTGAGTAGTAGTAATTAATACCGTTCTGAAGCGGTATGTATGCATTATAGGTGAGCGGTAAGCCCAGTATGTTTGATGCATTAACCAGCATTATTAATTTAATGCCTGAACTACCGTTTATTACTTGACCGGGGGTTGTTGAACCATTGATTAGGTACCTGAAGCCCACCACATAATTATTCACTAATGGGTTCTGGAACTCAACGTTAAGCGACATGGTCTCAAATGGGTTAATTGTAACGTCCCAGTAAACCTCATTACCATTCACCATGTATCCGCTTGAAGCGTATAGTATTGATGAGTACGGTGGCAGCCTGAAGCCCACCACAGCATTGATTACTGAGGAGTTTTCATTAATTAGGCTAATGCCATAGTTAATGTATGTTTTAACGCCGTTACTCGTGTAGTAGTTAATGTAGTTAATGGTGTATGTTATCGATAATGATGCAGTGGCCTCAGCAACGTGGGTAACCTGAATGAATACAATGGTGAGTAAGGCAATTATGATTAACCACGGCTTCCTCTTAAGTAGGGGTAGGTTAATTAAGGGGGCATTAATGCCTCTGATCCTCAATAACCTCCTCAAGTCGTGAAATCTCCTCCTCAATCCTACCAACATCATCAGCTAATCTACTGCGCCTCCTGGCTAATAAATCTATTTTAAGACCCTCAACATAATTCCTAACCATATCCTTCACGTTAATGCCACTTATGTTAATCCTCTCCACCACACCAGTCTCATAAACCCTACCACCCCTAATGTTAATTATCCTACTGCCTATCTGAGCCACGTCAGGGTTATGGGTGGCGATAACCATGGTTACTCCAATAGCCTTATTTAACACATTAATAAGCGCAAGAAGCTTTGATGCACTAACCGGGTCAAGGGCACCAGTGGGCTCATCCATTATTACTAGGCTTGGGTTAAGGGCAAGAGCCCTAGCTAATGCAACCCTCTGCTGTTGGCCGCCTGATAGTTGATTTGGATAATGATTAACATATGGCGTTAACTCAACTAACTCAAGTAAATACCTAGCCTTAGCCTCAGCCATGGCTTCATCATACATGCCGCTCATCAGCATCGGCATCATGACATTCTCAAGCGCCGTCAGGTTTTGAATAAGGTTATACTGCTGAAATAGGAAGCCAACCTTCAGTAACCTTAATTTAGCTAACTCATTCTCACTCATATCAGTGACATCAACATCATCCAAGTAAACCCTACCACTAGTGGGCTTATCAAGCATACCCATTATGTTGAGTAACGTTGATTTACCTGAGCCGCTGGGACCCATTATAATGACAACCTCACCTCTGTGCACATTTAAATTAACGTTAATCAATGCGTCAACGTATATGGACTCAGATATGTAGTACCTCTTGCTAACGTTAATTAACTTAACCACAGCATTGCTATTACTCATTATAATGCATCAACGTTTCCGATATTATTAACCTTTTCGTCCCACTAGGCTGCTTCATGATTTTTGCTTTAGGTAAAGGGTTAATCCTTAAATATAGAAGAGGAAAAGACCTTTCATGAGTTACCTAGAGCCCATGGTGCAGATACCGTTCCTACAGCCGTTAATTAACTTCCTACTTAAGGTACCTGTGATTGGGCCAATAGTAAACTTCCTACTATGGACGCCTATATTTGCCGTCTGGTTCGTTCCCGGCCTTATTGGCTTATTCATACCACTAATATTCGTCATATGGTGGGAGAGGAAAGCTGCGGCAAGGGTTCAATGGAGGTATGGGCCACTTGAAATATCTAAGAGGATTGGTGGTGTTATACAACCGGTAAGTGACTTAATAAGGTACATGCTTCAGGAAATCATAATTCACCAGGAGGCTGATGAAGCCTACTTCCTACACATGCCGGTCTTCGGCTTCATATTCGCATTACTACCAGTCCTATTCTTACCCGCTGGGCCTCATGTATACGCAATAAACACTGGCTACAATATATTGATTGCCGCGGTACTCATATCAATATTCAACATTGTTATAATAGTGAGCGGCTGGGCTTCAACGGATAAGTGGGCCTACATAGGTACTGTTAGGGAAGCCTTCATGTATGCAGCCTACGAGATACCATTCATGTTATCTATAATAGCCATGATAATACTATTTGGTACAGCTGACCCATTCACAATGGTTAATGCCCAGGTAGCTCACTACATACCTGGGGCCATACTTAACCCAATAGCCTTCATTGTAGCCTTCATAACCACTGCAATGGCTTCATCAAGGTTCCCATTCGATATTGTGGAGAATGATACTGATATTGTTGTTGGGCCCTTCACAGAGTATGGTGGCTTAGTCTTCGGCTTAACCATGACCATGAGTTATGAGAAGACCTACGTAATGACTCTACTACTCTCCATAGTCTTCCTAGGTGGTTGGAGTGGGCCATATATTGGACCATTAGGTGATTTATCTGCACCCCTGTGGCTTGGTATTAGGGTTTTCTTAGTGATGATGTTCTTCTCATTCTTAAGGGCAGTGTACCCTAATTACAGGCTTGACCACGCCTTAAGAATGGGATGGCGCACGCTACTTATTCTGTCAATAGTAAGTGTTATATGGAGTATAGTTATTAGGCTAGTGTTCCCGGTGATTTAACATGGCTAAGAAGGTTACTCAACCTAAGGTTAATCCAGTGGCTGGGCACTTAAATGCGCTAGCTGTTGGAGTGAAGGAGTTTGTTAAGCCCACTAGGTTCACCATACAGTACCCCAGGGAGAGGAGGTGGGTTATTGATAGGTTCAGGGGCTTCATAATTAATGACGTTGAGAAATGCATCTCATGCTTCCAATGCGCGTGGGCGTGCCCAGTTAATGCAATATTCATGTATAGGGCACCCAATGGCAAATTCTATCCTGGGATAAGGTACGAGCAGTGCATACTCTGCCACTTCTGTGTTGATGCTTGCCCAGTTGGTTCACTGCAGGGTACGACAATAAGTGATGGGGTATTCCCAGATTTAGAGTCAACAGTCTTTAAGCCGGAGGATATGCACAACTTGCCTCAGTGGGATGATGAGGCTGAGTACGTGGTTAAATATGACTTCGATGAGAACGGTAACCTTAAGATAATTAAAATGAGGAAGGATGAGGTGAAGTAGAAGTGGTTAAGTGCCCAGTTTGCGGGAGGGATTACCAGAACACTCTTTCATTGCTTAAGCATGTTAGATTAAAGAGCAGGTATGATGAAAACCATAGGGCGCTCTGGTCAGAGTACGTTAAGTTTAAGAGCGTTAATGATGGGTATGAGGACATGTTCACTGAAACAGATATGTTTAGGGAATTCTTAAAGCAGAGGAAAGTTTTCTTTTAAAGTAACAATATTGTAGATCACTTTCTTTGGTCAATTGGAACGTATTGAACATCATGTGGCCCAACGTAACATGCTCTTGGCCTAAATAACCTATGCTCATTCAAGTACTCAATCGCATGGGCTGACCAACCCACAACCCTGGACATGGCAAATATAGGCGTATAGTACTCGTAGGGTATACCAAGCAGGTACATTGCTATACCACTCCAGAAGTCAATATTGGGGTAGAGGCCCTTCGGTGCAAGCTTCTCTAAAACAACCTTCTCAACTTCCTCAGCTATCTGGTAGTAAGTCATGTTACCCTTCTTCTCACTCAACTCCCTGACAAGATCCTTATAAATCCTGGCCCTTGGGTCATAGGTCTTGTAAACCCTATGACCAACACCCATTAACCTCTTACCCTCAGCAAGCAGCTTCTCAACATAAGGCCTAGCATTACTTGGATTCCCAATCTCAAGGTACTGCTTCATTGCCGCCTCATTGGCGCCACCATGAAGTGGCCCCTTCAATGCGGCTATTCCAGCCACAATAGCTGAGTATAAGTCTGTCCAAGTGGATATGGCTACATGCGTTGCAAATGTTGATGCAGGAACCTCGTGATCAATGTGAAGCACTAGGTATAGGTCTATTGCCTTAGTGGATATTTCATCAGGTGTTGAACCAAACATCATGTAGAGGAAGTTGGCGGCATGGCTGAGATCCTTCCTAGGCTTAATAACACCCAAGCCTCTACTGAACCTATAGTGGGCGGCTATTACAGTTGGAAATACTGCGGCTAATCTTATTGCTTGATCATAGAGAGCCTCCTTACTTAAATCCCCAGCCTTAGGGTCGAAGCCTGCTAAGGCTGATACAGCTGACTCCAGTACTAGCATTGGGTGAACCTTATTCTCAGCAAGGACCCTTATTATTGAGTAAACTTCCTCAGGTAAATCCCTATTGGCGGCAAGCTTCTCGCTGAATTCTGAGAGCTCACTCCTAGTGGGTAGTTTACCGTAGAGAATTAGGTATGCCGCCTCCTCAAAGTTGGAGTACTTGGCTAAATCATCAATCCTATACCCCCTATACCATAGTATCCCCTTCCTACCATCTATGTCGCTTATTGATGTTACCTTTATTAGAACATCCTCAAGGCCATGTATTATTGGCCCACATGGAGACTCTATCACCTTTCCGCTTGTACTTATTTCAACCTTCTTAACAGACTCCATAGTTCACCTAGCTGAATTTATGCTTAAAAAGCTAATTTACCTATAAATATAACACCTTAAGTGTAGAGAATTCGACAACCACATTACCCATGGCTTGCGAATTCAGCGCAGCCACTATAAGCCTATTTGAAGTTAAACTAGAACTATTAATTAATGAACACTTAGGAACTATTACTTTACCTCCATAGACACTTACATATGCCTGAGTTGACTCAAATTCAATATTATTCAAGGGTATTGTTAAACCAATTGGTACAGTAACGTTAACCCTAATGCACTTGAACCTACCCTTACCGCCGAGGTATGTTCCATATATAAAGCCGTTAGAGGCTAGGAAGCCAGCAACAGCCCTGGCTTGTTTATTTAAAATCCTGAAGTTAATCCCCTCTACGCTTAATCTTCCCTCACTTGATTCAAGGCTGTATTGGTATCCTAGTTCAATTGCAATAATCCAAGGCGCCTTAAGGAGGGGTATAATGTATGTATTATCCTTCTTCTTCGCCTTAAATAGCTTAATTAAATCACTTGGATTTGAGTTAATTAGTTTCCGCAGTTGCTCAAAGTCACCTAGGGTAATGGCTCTAACACTCACGTGGCTTTAGGTATTTTAAATTTATTAGTATTACTATGGAACCTCTATGTTAGCGTGCATGTTTCTTAAATCCTCCTCAGTCTTATTTAACCTATGCATTAACTCCGCTATTACAGCATCAAGGAAAACAGTCGTGGTATCTTCAAATAATGTACCTAAGGGGGCTAGTGGTTCATGAAGCCCAAGGATTTGCCTAGCGAAGTAATCATCAATCCTAGAAACCTTAGTCCTACCCGGTATGACGAGGACCATGTCAGCTATCTTGGCTAGGGGGGAATCTGGGTAACTGGTTACTGCAACTACCTTAGCCATCATGCGTTTAGCAGCATCAGCGGCAGCAACAACAATACTGGTTGTCCCACTTCCACTTATGGCCACAACTAAGTCCCCTGAACCAACACTTGGAGTTATTGTTTCACCCAGCACATATGACTTGTATCCAAGGTGCATTAACCTCATGGCGAACCCCCTCGCAACTAAGCCTGACCTACCAGCCCCAACAACCAGTACCTTATTACCCCTGTGGTAAAGCTTCTCAAGCTCGTCAATGAATTCATTAACCTGATCCGGACGCATAACCTTTATGGCCTCCTCTATAAATCTACTTACCTCATTATACGCCATCATGAAGTATGGGGGGAAATCTAGATTCATTACTTAAGGGTTATTTTTAAAAAATTTAAACATTTACCCTTTTTTAAACAAGGGGGTGGGGCGGCTTTAAACTTGCTTTAAGCCATCGCCAGGTTCTTCACCATCATAAAGTGACCTATCACTTATGTTGACACTATACTTCTTAGCTTCAAGTCTCTGCGCAATGTATTCAAAAGCCACCATGGGATCTGTATGGGGCCCACAGGTATAAACATCAACAGTCGCATACTTATGCTCAGGCCAAGTGTGAACTGATATGTGGGATTCAGACACAATAGCCACTACTGATAACCCACCGCTTGGCGTGAACTTGTAGTAGAATAATGAGACCACGGTGGCATTAGCCTTTTCAGCAGCCTCCTTAACTATATTTGTTAACTTCACTTCATCTCGAAGCACTTCCTCGTTACAGTCATATAAATTACCGTACACATGAGTACCATATACAACTGCCCCAATCCCCCTCACGTGCTTGGGAACTTCTTCTCCCAATGTGAGGGGATTGATTTGGGTCTTCATTGCTGCATTTTTAGTGGGTTTTTAAACCCATAATATTCCCTTGCTTAAAAACTTTACCCCCAGTTTGAGCCCATATACCCTATATTACGGCCACATGGTTAACAATAGTTTACCATGATTAATCACCAGTGGTTATTATGATGCCTTTATCATTCCCTTTATTGCCGCTAACCCATTTCACTAATAATACGGTAATAATTATGATCACGAGTATAAGCAGTATTGCGGCTAAGTAATCCCAACTAATGTAGTATAGTACGTTAACTGACGCTGAATTACCCACTATTGGCACAGTGTAGGAGCCGATTGCTGCATGTACTGTAATGTAATTAACGCCTATTGGTGCGCATACGGTGGCTGAGCCATTGATGTTGAAGTTTAAGCCACCTACATTAATAACTGCACTTATTGGCGACCCCAAAAGGCCAGCCACCTTAACGTTAATTACCCTCACCGGTATACTAACGTTTAGTTTACTTGAATTAACCTTGATTACAGTTGAGCCTATTACTGAACCATTAATCATTGCATTAATGAGTATACTGGACCCGTACTTAACATCACTTAAAGTAACCTTAAATGTATTATTATTACCACTGATTAAATGCATGGATGAATTCATCATTAACATAACATGGCTGCATGAGGGTGGTAATTGGGTTAATGTAGCAGTTAAGTTAACTATATGAAATAATGGTACCTTAACTACTGTTGATGATTGATTTATATTAACCATAAGCCTATAGTAACCTGAGCCACTTATAATAACCATGGAGTAAAGCCCTGGAGCAAGGCAAGTGGTATTCCTTAAGACACTGTATGCTCCATGGCCTAGAAGTAGAATTGTTGCGTTTAAAGGATACCCATCAAGGGTTTCAACATTAATTGAATTCCCAGTTATAACATTATTTAAGTTAACCGTAGCCTTATCATTAGCTAATCCAAGTACAATTAAGTTAGCTACAGGTTGATCACCTATGTACAGGGTTTCATTAGATGGAACTGTTACGACTATGCTCCCTCCATTAGATTGAGTGGGTATTAGGAAATTACTACACCATGGGTTCAGGGATACTGAGGCAGTTGATTCAACCCAGTTAATTGACCCACTTAACTTAACTAATTCCTGCCCAGGAATAAATATGGGCAAGGTTGCGTTAAGCCTACTGAAGAAGCCCATTACGTTAACCATGTAGTAGGCAGTGTCATTGCTTAATATGGCTAAGCCACTCCAGGGAACGTTTGAGGCAACTGGTATTGAGTATGTTGTGTTAACTGAGTAGTACACGGTGGCATTATTAACCTTGAAGGTTGGATTAAGGGTGTAGGACACGTAAACATACTTATTCATTAATATGGGTATACCATTAGTGTTGATGATGTAGCTACTCTTATTTACTAGGAATGTGAAGGGAGATGTAGGCTTCACTGACCCCCCAATTACCACTAATCCAATAATAGTGTATAGGGGGTTTAACCCAAGGCTAACTGTATTATTAATGGTGAGGAACCCGGAACCACTATAGCTACCGGTGATTACAGGCCCATTATAGAGGTAAAGCACTGGGGGTATTTTCATGTAATTGGAAACAGCCACTATTAACCCGTAGGTGTTCATGCAGTTAACCCAAGCGTTCATGTACTTAGGGGTAATTAGACCCATTAATGGGGTTATTGACCCATTACTCAGAACCAGTGAGACTGAGGATAAGCCTAATTGTGACCTTGGGTCAATTACGAGTGTTAAATTAACTACACCATGATTGCAGTTTAACGGTATTATTGATGAACCATTGGTAGGTAGCGTTATCGGTATTGGGGAACCATTAATGTACATTAAACCATAATTAACAATATAGTTGGGTACTGCCGCTAATACAGGTGCCATGGCCATTAATGCCGCTAAGAATGCGATAAGCCTCCTCATCACAAGGACGCCTTATTATCCTGAAGCTATTTAACCTATTGTTTACTAAATGCGAGGCCAATTAATTAAAGCCTTAATGAAACTACGCTTCATTAGCTTGAAATTAATGAACTTAATAACCCCACAATACGTGAGTATTTTCCCCTATTTACTAGCTGGTTTTAGCTGGGCAGTGGGTTTACTACGCTTTATTTTCCTAACCCAAGCCTGCTTCTTTGGGTTCTTACCCATTTTAACCATGCTTATAAAACACCTCCTACTGCAGAACCGTAGGACGACTCCATCAACCCTAACATACATTAACCCATAGCCAGGTGGTATTGGCCTCCCGCAGTATGAGCAATTGTAAATCCTCACAACCCCCTTAATTCCCCTATTCTTTTAAATTTGACGCATTGGCTACGTAGCCATTGCATTAACGTAATTAGCCATTACAGTAAGTTAACTTAAAAGCTTTCACCACCTACGGTTCATTTGGCGGATGACCCCTTCACCGCAGTATCATGAAATGCGCTTATCATCATGTAGTTGAAACACTGGCTCCGAAGATTCACAAATATTTATAGGCGAGGCATAGCCTCTAGGCGTGTTTAAGTGGTTATGCAGGGCATCTTCATCACAGGGCCACCTGGGATTGGTAAAACCACGCTTATTGTTAAGGTGACCAGTAGACTTAAGGAGCGCGGCGTTAAGGTTATAGGCTTCTATACGCTTGAGGAGAAGGAGGAGGGTGTTAGGGTTGGTTTTAAGCTGGTTAATGTTAGTAATGGTGAATGGAGGTGGCTGGCTCATGTTAATAAGGTGCAGGGACCAATGGTGGGTAAGTATCATGTTGATGTTAATTCAATTGAATGGGGCTTAACACTACTTAACGAGGTGGGTGACTTATACGTTATTGATGAGGTTGGTCCAATGGAGATGAAGTATCCATTATTCTTAAGGAGAGTGGAGGATATTGTTAATTCTAAGCGCTTCCTCATAACTATTCACGTTAAAATGAGAGGCTGGGCTGATTCACACTCAACCCAAGGCAAGATCCTTAGGTTAAGTTACGTTAATAGGGATACCGCAGTGGATGAGGTACTTAATTACTTGGGGGCACTGCTTAATAAGGCTTAATTAGTTCTAGCTGAGACTGTTAAAGTACCCTTACTGGCTGGCTTAAACTCAGGCAGCTTTAAGTAAGCCACCGCTGCCCCGGCTCTAGCCGCAGCATCAATCAATAAAAGGTACTTAACAGCCTCCTTAACTCCAACCACTAATTCAGCTGCAGTTAATGATACACTACCTATAAGTGAACCAACCAGTGTCCCAGTGCCGTAGACTGCACTATATATTGTTATTGCGCTCTTCTTATCCCTTGAATTATCAAAGAGGTAAGCCATGTAGGCTGTATTAGACACTGAGTTAGTGAAGCCGGATACCACGTTTATTACGAACAATTGATAGACACTAGTGCTGAAAACGTACATTAATGGGAACGTTATTAGGAGGAACCTACCTAGGAACATCATTAGCCTCCTATGCTTATCCACAAGCGAACCCACAGGCCTCTGTAGTATTAATGTTGATGCACCACCCACTATGCTTAGTATGGCAACCTGCTCAGTAGTCATACTGAATACGTAGTATTGGGCTACTGGGAATATTGGCCAGGCAAAGGACCAGACCACAGCGAATAGGAATGTTGCACCTAGGAATCTCTCAATACCCTTAACACTCTGCTTAATGTTACTTGAATTCACTTCATCATACTTAACGTTATCCAGCCTCATTAATACAGTGAAGTTACTGATAATTAGTAATGCCGCCGTTAAGAACACGTACTTAGCTAGGGCATAATTACCCCTAACCACTAGTCCAGTTGTTAAAGTAGCCAGTAAACCACCTATTGACCCAAAGAAACCATATTCAGCAAGAACCCTACCCCTAGAACCCCTACTGGCTCTTTCCAATAATAGTGCCCACGCATATGCAGAAATACCACTAATGGCTGCAATGGATAGGTAAGTAACCACGTAGAGTATAGGGTTAGTGTAGGAGATGAATGCCATTATTAACCATAAGGCACTTAATGTTGCTGTCGATACCTTAAGCAACTTAACAGGCTCACTGAGTTTCCTTAATGGTAGCTGCGTCACTCCTGCAAAGAAGCCATTTGCGGATGAAATTAAGCCTAAGCCAATATTAGGCACACCGCTGGCTACCGCTAGAAAACTCATGAACGGTTGCGTTAAACCATTAGCTAAATTCTGAATTAAAACATATAACCTCAACTTATCCTTATCCACAATTAAACCGCATTAGCTATTGAGTATTTAAATCTATCTCCCCAATAAGTTAAAGGCCAAGCTTTACACTTATAGTATTTAACCTCTTACCAACTCCAACCACCCAGTTAAGAAGCTTTGCCATATGGTGGGAGCCTGGGTTTTGCATTAACCTGCTGGAGCATCACTAAGTTTACTCAGACCTACATTGGCTAAGGGCACTCATCATACTCCACTAATGCTTATTACTCAAGTGGATTCCTTGGTTAATGCTTTAAAAATCCTAACCATTAGCTAAGGTTAAGGTGAGGCAATGGCTCAATATTACTTAGGTGTAGATGTGGGTGCAAGCTTCATTAGGATAGGGGTAGTTAACGTGAGTGGTGAAATAGTTGATAAGGTTAAGGTCCCCATGCCCCAGGAGGGTGATGAGGATACTGTGGCTAATATAATAATTAAGGGGGCTAGTGAGAATTTAGGCAAGTACCTACCCTCAATCTCAGCAGTGGGTATAGGTTCAATAGGTCCCCTTGACTTGAAGGCGGGTAATGTCCTAATAGCCCCTAATTTAAGGTGGAGGGTTAAGAGGTTTAGGCTATATGCCCCATTGAGGAGGGGGCTTGGTTTACCCGTAGTCATAGGTAATGATGCCATGGCATCGGTTTGGGGTGAATACCTATTTGGTCAAGGTGTTGGGAAGAGCAACGTAGTGTACATAACGTTATCCACAGGAATAGGCATGGGTGTTGTGGTTGATGGACACCTCCTAGTGGGTAAGGATGGTAATGCCCATGAAATGGGGCACGCTGTGGTTGATATTGAATCCGACCTACAATGCGGCTGCGGCGGCTATGGGCACTTGGAGGCCATTGCTGGTGGTGGTAATATACCTAAGAGTGCACGATGGTACCTTGAGAAGAGGTATAGGGGGCAAATGAGTGAATTAGCTTTAATGGTTAAGGAGGGTAAGGCCACTACGCCGGATTTATTTAATGGATTCAAGAAGGGTGACCCATTTGCAGTGGAGTTCATTGACTACGTTCTTAAGGCAATTGCAGCGGGGGTGGCTAATACTATAAATGCCTATGACCCTGAAGTAGTCATATTAGGCGGTAGTGTTTTCCTTAATAACGTTGATGTGATAATGGATGGGTTAAACAAATACGTTAAGAGATATGTGGCTAATAGGATGCCTGAAATAACCGGCACACGCTTTGGGGATGATATAGGTATAATTGGTGCCGCGGCTTTAGCCCTAAGGATACCTGAATCACTTAAGCCATTCATTGAATCACAGGAAAAGGGAATGCATTAATTACAGTAACCCTAGGTTTGTTAATAGTTCAATGGCATTATTCTCACTTGATAACCTTACGTAAGCCTTCTTCTCCCCCTCCATAGTTATTAGAGTCCTCACATCAATGACCTTAACTTTATAGGCCTTCTCCACGTAATCCCTAATCACCTTCTTGTTAACACTCCTAGGCACCACTACGGTTAGTGTATTCTCTTTCTCAGCCAACCTAATAGCCTTTTCAGTTAAAACGAACCTGGTTATGATTGGTTGAGTTGACACGCTCACTCACCCACTGTGAAGAGCTTCTCATTACTTAACCTTTCAATAGCCCCCTGGGTCCATAACGTCAACCTGCCTGGCACACCCCCCGGCGCTAAATGAAGTATACTTAAGTTATCGACGTAAACAACATCAACCCCAGCCATGTTCCTAACAGCCCTAATCACCGGCGCATCCTTCCTTGAGACAACAACCAGAACACTCTTAGGCTCCTTATACCTCCTACCCCTCATCTTACCCCTCCCGGCTCTAATCCTTATATTGCCTTGAGCCTTAAGTACATCACCCCATAGTCCAAGAGCCTTAAACACGGTCTTAACGTCAGCGGCCTTACTAATCCCCTCAAAGTCATTAACAACAACCAGTGGTATTGCCTTAACATCACCCACCAAGTGCCCCCTCGCTATTACAAGCTCCTTGACTGCGGTGGCGGCTATGGCTGACCTAATCGCTAGGAGCCTCTCCTTCCTATTAATCCTCTCCCACAGTCTCTTCTCAACCTTAGGTGGATGAGCCCTCCTACCCTTAACCACGTTTGGTGCAATCCTAGCCCTCGGCCACATGTTGCCTTTAATCCTAGGAACCCTGGCTATACCTAAGCCAGTACCGAAGCTTACTGCCGATGTCCTTAAACCAGCCTCCTTATCAGTACCCTTCGGTTGAAATCTAGCTGTTAATGCACTTAACACAGCCCTCCTAATTAAGTCCAGCCTTATCGGCGTCCTGAAATGCTCAGGTAAGTCCACTTCACCAACTGCCTCACCGTTAAGGTTCAGTAACTTGGCCTTAGTTGGAACTTCATACTTATTCTTAAGTAATGGGGATAAGTCAATACTCACTTCAACTCACCCCACTAATGCCCATTGTGCTTACCCAGGTCACGCTTGGTGCCTGAACCTGCTTAAGGTCATAATTAAACGGCGGCCTAATGGGGTATCTGAAGGCTATAAGCCTCTTAACCACACCCGGTGTTGAACCCTCAATGAGTATATAGCTGCTCCTTATTATACCGTAATGCTTAAACCCACCCTTAGGCGTTATTTCAGAACCATTATCACTTATCCTAAGTATCCTCTTATTATACTCAGTGCGCCTATGGAACCCCATCTGCCCCATCCTTGGTTGAGTGTACATTACCGCAGGCTTAGGCCCAACTGTCCCAGTTCTCCTCGAACCCTTCCTATGCTTATGCCACCTGGGCAACTCCTTAACGCCAAACCTCTTAATCACGCCCTGAGTACCCTTACCCTTAGTGACCCCTATAACGTCCACTAATTGACCAGGTTTAAAGATATCAACTGGCTTAACCTCCTTACCCAATAACCCTGAGGCGTACTTGAACTGTTCATCAATTGCTGGTACACCACCCACGGGTATTTCAAGAACCTCAGGCGTCTTCTTACCTACACCAGCCTTATAGGGCTGAGTCATTGCAATAACCTTAATATAGCTTACTGAGTCAAGTAAACCCTGAAGTTCAGTAAGTGCCTTATCAGTATCAAACTTCTCAGGTAATGTAGGTATCCTCCTTGTAATATACTTCCTCACATCATTAGGGATATTAACCCAAGCCTCACCAACACTTACTAACTCAGCATTAAGGGGATTAATTGCGTAAGCCCTTAAACCAACAACATAAAGTGGGGGAACCTCCACAACTGTAGCCGCCTTAATGAGCTCCTTACCGAAGAATGGGCTTGTCTTCCTATCATCAACCATGGTAACGTGAACCATACCAGCCTTATAACCAACGAAACCAAGGAGGGTGGGCTTACCTAAGTCAATCACAGGCCAATTACGTATCCTAGGCACTATGTCGCTAGCCCTCTTCCTAGGGTAGTAGGCCATGGATCCTCTCCTAGGCCTATGAATCTTCAACCCCACTACAAGACACCTTAGCAGTGGGTTAATGAATGAGGCCTTTTTAAGCTTTATAGATGATGATCAGTGGTGCGGGTACTTAGGTTGTGTTCCTTCCTTAGGTTTAAACTTTAAGCCACCTATAATGATAAGAAATATTAAGCATTAAGGTGCAACCCCCTTAGTGAACATTGAGGAGTTACCACTGCCAAGCGTGCTTAGGGACTTCTTAATAAGTAAGAGGGGCATTAAGACGCTGTATCCACCCCAGGAGGAGGCTGTTAGGGCTGGTTTACTTAATGGTGAAAACGTACTTATGGTTTCAGCCACAGCCTCAGGTAAGACGCTTCTAGCTGAAGTAGCTGCTGTAAACAATGTCCTGGTTAATGATAAGAAGTCACTGGTGGCTGTCCCCTTGAAGGCATTAGCCTTCGAGAAGCTTAACGACTTCAACATGTACAGTGAATTAGGCATTAGGGTGGCTGCCTCAACAGGTGACTACAATAGTGAGGATAGGTGGTTAGGCTCCTATGACGTAATAATAACCACTTATGAGAAGCTTGATAGCTTACTTAGGCTTAAGCCAAGTTGGATATGGAGTGTTGGGCAACTCATAATTGATGAGATACACTTCATTAATGATGATGAGAGGGGGCCGATAATAGAATCAATTATAGCTAAGTTAAGGATGCTTAACCTTAACCCGCAGATTATTGGCTTAAGCGCAACAATAGGCAACCCGGAGGAGTTGGCTAATTGGCTTAACGCTAAGCTAGTCAAGTCGGATTGGAGGCCGGTTAGCCTAAGGGAGGGGGTTTACCATAGGGGTATAGTAACCTACATTAATGATGGTGAGAGGCGAATCAGTGGGCAAGGTGACCCACTGGTTAACCTCACTGTGGATACCTTGAATGATGGTGGGCAAGCACTGGTTTTCTCATCATCAAGGCAAGGAGCAGTGAGGATAGCTAGAAAGCTAGCTGAATACATATGCTCATCCCCAGTTAGGTACATTGACCCCAGTGAAGCGAATAAGCTGGCTGAGGAGGTTAAGGAGGCTTCATCCTCAAGAATACTGGCTGAGGAATTAATAGGCTTAATAAAGTGTGGCGTATCCTTCCACCACGCTGGCCTTGAATTAGAGGTTAGGAGGGTTATTGAAGAGGGGTTTAGGAGGGGCGTATTAAGGGTATTAGCATCCACGACAACATTAGCCGCTGGGGTTAATTTACCTGCACGCAGGGTTATTATCAATGAATATAGGCGTTATGAACCAGGCTTCGGCTTCATTGAAATACCTGTAATGGAGTATAAGCAGATGGCTGGTAGAGCAGGTAGGCCAGGCCTTGATCCCTATGGTGAAGCAATAATAATTGCCTCAAGTAAGGATGAGGTGGATTACGTAATTGATAAGTACATTAAGTCCCCACCGGAGTACGTTAAGTCAAACTTCATGAACACTACATCACTTAAATTCCACATACTATCTGCAGTGGCTAGCCAATATGCTGAAACCATCGATGACCTAGTTAAGTTTACCTCAAACACCTTCGCTGGGTTTCAGGGTAAGTTATCATCAATGATTCAAGTTAATTCAGTGAGGAGAATGATTAGTAGGATTATTGATGAACTGGTTGATTACGGCTTCATAATAAAGAATGGTGCTAAGCTTGAAGCTACTGAGGTTGGTGAGGTGGTTAATAGGATGTACCTTGACCCAGATACAGCGCATGTCTTCATAATGGGTTTAAACAGTCTCAGTAATGATGCTGACTTAAACGCCTACTCACTGATGCTTGTTGTTAAGTCACCTAAGATACCTAAGGTTAAGGTGAGGAAGAGTGAACTTGATGACCTAGCTCAACAGGCAGCCTCAATGTGGTCCTCAATACCCCTTAAACCCAGTGAAGTAGATGAGTTAGTTAACTACCCTGAGGATTATGAGGACTTCCTGTCAGAGTTTAAAACAGCCATGGCGCTCCTTGAGTGGATTAATGAAAGCAGTGAGGACCAGATAATGAAGGCTTATGACGTGCAGCCTGGGGATTTAAGAGTACTCTCAGATCAGGCTGAGTGGCTAATAGGGGCACTTCAGGAACTGGCTAGGACACTGGGGTTAAGTGGTAGTATTGTGAATGGGTTAAGGGCGCTTAGGTATAGGGTAAAGTATGGTGTTAATGATGAATTACTGGAGTTGGTCATTAACCTTGAGGGTGTGGGTAGGGTTAGGGCCAGGGCCCTCTACACTGCAGGCTATAGGTCAATTGAGGATTTGGCTAAGGCAAATGTAAGTGACTTAACTAGGGTACGTGGAATAGGGGATAAGATTGCTGGCTCAATAATTGAGCAGGCCCGCCAATTGGTTAAGGATGGTAGGGTGGTTAAGTTTAATGAACCCATGGTTAAGGGGAAAAATAGGCGCAGTGGAGGCAGCCTACTTGACCACATGTATTAACGCTGCACCCCCAATACCTAAGGTTCAAGCGGTATCTTCTAAATTATTCCTCTTAGATTGCTGATAATACTAACATATTACTGGTTAATCATTGGATTATGCTTTAAACCTAGGAATGCGCAGTAGCTTCAATGGATTTATTTAGGCCATTAACATTAAGTGATGGTGCGCTACTGATTAAGTTGGCTAGGTACGCAATAGAGAGCAAGTTAAGGAATATTGAGAAGATTCCCATTACTGCCGATCACCTTAAGTCAATGAGCCTTGGCGTATGGGTGTCTGTGGAGAAGATTAAGGTAAGTAATGGATTCAGGTATAGGGAGCTTAGAGGTGATGTTGGGTCACCGTACCCCATTAGGAACCTTTACGATGACGTAATAATGATAGCTAGGTATGCGGCATTCAATTCACCTAAGTATAGCCCACTATCGCTAAGTGAGGTTAAGAGAGTAGTTATTGAAGTTGTCGTCAATAATCAACCTAGGCAAGTGAACATGGATAACTTAACCAAAGTATTCATACCGGGTTATCATGGTTTACTAATTAAGAGGCCAGATGGTAGTATTGAGGCTTACTTAGCGCATAAGATTATTGAAACCGCAGCTAAGTTCAGTGAGGAGAAGAATAGGCTCCCATCAATGGATGAGTTAATTTCACTCATATGCAGTAAGGGATGCGGTGAAGTCAGGATCTTTGAGACTCAGGTATTCTATGAACTAGAACCTGAGGGTGAGGTTATTGAGAGGCTACTTTACATGAATAAGTACCTTAGGGAAATAAACTCGGCCAAGGGTTTGGTGAATTAATGCATCGTTAACATGGGGTTTAATGAACCCCCTTAATGCTAAACATTATTGCTATATAATTAGCCTATGGTTAGGCTCCTTGGCGAAAGATTTATAAAAGACTAAGGGATGATGGAGGTAGATGATAGATATATCAAGGGAACTGCAAGTTGTAGCTAACACAGGTAGGTTGACGATGGGTGTTAGGCAATCAATAAAGGCTATACTTAATGGTGACGCTAAGTTAGTTATAATGGCCGCTAACGTGCCACCAAGTATTAGGCAGGATGTTGAAAGATACGCTAAGTTATCTCAAGTGCCAATATTCACATATGCTGGTTCAAGCTGGGAATTGGGTGGTGCTCTAAGGAGAAGCCATAAAATAGCTGTTGTGGCTATTATTGACCCAGGGGAGAGTAGTATAATGTCTCTTGCTGGTGGTGGCAATGTCTAAGAGTAGGGGTCGAATTATACTTACTGATGATGAATTAAGGTACGCAGCACTATTCGAAAGCATCACCGGGATAACGCCAAGGGATGCAATATATGACCCTGAATTCAATAGGATAATATTCATGGTAGATAAGAATTTCGCACCATTGGCTGTTGGTAAAGGGGGTATAAATGTTAAGAAGCTTAAGAATCTACTCGGCAAGGATGTTGAAATAGTTGAGTATGGTGATGACCCTGAGGAATTGTTAAGGAATGCACTTTACCCAGCTAAGGTAATTAACATAACTATTAATAAGCTTCCTAATAATGGGAAGGTGGCTATAATTAGGGTTGAGGAGGGGGAGAAGGGTATAGCATTAGGCAAGTACCATAGGAATCTTAAAAGGGCAGCATTACTGGCTAAGAGGTACTTCGACATTGATAACGTTAAGATACCATAACGCTTATTAAGCTGACTCAGGGGGGCACATTGTGAGTGGTAAAAAGAGCCCACTAGGGCTGTATGCTGCTAGGAAGCTTAGGAGGAAGAGGCAGAAGTTCAGGTGGAGTGATATTCAGTATAAGAAGCGTGCGTTGGGCTTCGTTAAGAAGTATGATCCACTGGAAGGAGCCCCAATGGCTAGGGGTATAGTTCTTGAGAAGGTGGGTGTTGAGGCTAGGAAACCAAATGCAGCGGTTAGGAAGTGCGTTAGGGTTCAACTTACTAAGAATGGTAAAGTTGTTACAGCATTCGTACCTTGGGATGGTGGGTTAAACCTCATTAATGAGCATGATGAGGTCATAATTGAGAGGATTGGAGGGCCTGAGGGTAGGGCGTACGGTGACTTACCTGGCGTAAGGTTTAAGGTAACTAAGGTTAATGGAGTTAGCCTTAAAGCTATACTACTTGGTAAGAAACAGAAACCTGTTAGATAATTATTCGAATCTAAAATACCATAATATGTTAATGAGGTTATGTGCTTATTAGGTTATTGAGTTAGCATTAGGCAATATTTAAAAATAGGATAATTATCCTAGCACTGTGGCCTCAGCAATTGAGGAATCCTGGAGTAAAACACATACTATAGCCTTCATAGTGTTTAGCTTAAGCACAACTGTTGAAGCATACATATACTCAATCTCATACTTAGCCACTGGCTGGGTGATTACGCCAAGGTACCTAACAGCCTTATTAATGATTTGGCCACCATTATGGCTACTGATCGGTGGTGTTATAGCTGGCCCACTCTCAGATGCGCTTGGTAGGAGGAGGACACTTTACTTAACCCTCCTAATGTACATTGCTGGTGCTGTTGGATTAATGATTAGCCAAGGATACGTAATGCTACTAGTATTCCTAAGCCTACTACTATTAGCCACTGGTGGTGAATATAATACAGTTATGACCGCCGCCCATGAATACTTCCCAAGTAGGCTTAGGAGTAGGTTAGTTTTCCTCATACTTAACTTCACTAACTTAGGTGGCGTATTGGCTGCTTCACTCACGTTACTTAACGTTAACCCAATGATGCAGAGAGCGGCGTTGGGAGCCACGTTAATAATCATAGCGCCTTTACTATATGTGCTTAGGCGAATGATCCCTGAATCCACACTGTGGCTGGAGGCTGTTGGTAAAGTTAATGAAATTAATAATATGGCTAATAGTAATACTAGTAATTCGCCCTATGAGTATGCTGTGAGGATTAGGCTACCTCCAACATGGTTAAGGATAATGGTGGGTGGGTTAATTGGATGGGCCTATACAGCTGGGTTCAGTTTACTGGCCTTAACTCTTGGACCATACTTCCTACCAAGCCTAACCAATTGGCTAATACTGGTTTTTTCCATAGTGGCCTTAGCATCAGGGGTAATCATAGGTTTATTTGCTGACTCAGTGAGTAGGAAGGTGATGCTTGCCACCTCCTCACTGGGATTGACCCTCATTACCTTAATACTGGCATTAACTACCAATATTTGGATGCGTAACTTAGGTGTGTTCTGGGGCTTATTCGCAGTATTCTCAATACTAATTAATGCGTACTTCTTAACCGAGGACACACTTAAGTCAGAGTACTGGAGGGTGATTAGGAGGGGGACCTACACTGCATTAGTTAGGGTTATTTCACTGGGTGGCTCAATCCCAGTACTATTTGCCTCAGCTTACATACCAATGAAACTGTACCTACTTGTTGACTCAATAATACTGGGGGTTGGGGCTGCGGCAAGCATAATCTGGTACATTGTAGGTGTGGAAACTGGTAAGGGCATTAGTGTAAGGATATGGGGTGTAGCCTAGTGTTTGATCTATTAGTTGTCTCAGACTGCGTCCTAGACATATATTATAGGGTTAGGAGGCTTCCCATAAGGGCATATGACCTAGTAGTGGCTAGTGAACCAGTACTATCACCTGGGGGTGCATGTAGTGTTGCGGTTATAGCCAGTAGGCTTGGCTTAAAGGTGGCTGTAATTGATAAGCTTGGTAATGACCCATTCTCAATTCCCCTAATTAACATGCTTAATAATGCAAACGTATACACAGGTTTCATAAAACGCATGAATGGCTCCTATACGACAATCTCAAACAACATAATTGATGAATTAGGTAGGCACGCTTTCCTAGGTTATGTGGGCGCTGGAGCCCACTTAACACCCAGTGATATTGATGAACAAGTAGTAAAATCATCTAAAGCAGTATTCATAAGCGGCTTCAATATAGCATACTCCAGCGACGTTAAGGAGGCGTTAATTAAGGTCATTAAGGTCAGCAGCGATAATGGGGTAATGATGTTCCTGGATCCAGGCCCCGCGGCTGGATCGGTTAGGGAATTAATTACATTAATTAAACCGCCAGGGGTGCTTTTACTTAATAGTGATGAGGCTAAGGCCCTCTATGGGCTAGGCCTTAGAGATGCTGTTAAGGCAATGAGGAGGAGCGGGGGTAATTTCATAATTAAGTTAGGTAGTGGAGGAGCCTTACTGGTTAATAATGGTAATGTTAAGCGTTGCCCTGCACATAAGGTGAAGCATGTGTTAACAACCATTGGTGCTGGCGATGCCTTCGATGCAGCCTACATTACTGGGTTGTTAAGGGGGCTTAGTAGTTATGAGGCATGTAGGTTAGCTAACTATGTAGCTTCCTTAAGGTTAAATGTGCTGAGCACTATGGATATGCCTGATATGAGCGACCTAGTTACGCAATGGATTAAGGGGCCTAGTGATGCGAATTAATCAGGGGTGAGAGAGTCATCAATCATAGTGTAAACTAAGTATAGTATTATTGATAATGCAAGCACATAATCTAGGATAAATGATGAGGATACTGCAACCATTCCACCTACTGAAGTTGGCTTAGTACCCATTGTAAATAGGGAGAGTAACGCTAAGCCCTCCACTAATGATGCTGTAACAGCAAATATCGAGTGCTCAGTACCCTTCACTATTGACCTAACCCCAGCGGCTGCTATAGCTACCACAACCAGTAGTAGCCCTATTAATGATATTGAGTAACCAAGCACGCTTAGTAGGCCGTATAGGATAAGTAACATTAATACATCAACAGTAATGTTCAGTAAAACAGATCTAACCCTACCTGGCATACTCAACACCAAGCGTCACATTGAATAAGCCTAAACCAAGCGTCACATTACTTAATAGTTGAGTTGAATTAACGGTAAGGCATCCATATTGTCCTGAGTTAATTGAAGCCTCACTGGAACCTACCATTAGCGTTACTTTTAAGGGTGTCTTATTGCTTACGCATACCTTAGTACTGTATACGTTACCTACTTGGGAGACAGTTAAGGTAAGGTTCTTCACTATAACCATTATTGAGAGGGCCATGGTTAGTACCTCAATGGCTAGTATTAGCATTATGAACGCCTCAATGACCTTGCCCAGCATAGGTTTGAACACCCCTAGCCATTATCATTGAGCCAACCCACGCTATTATCACTATGAATACTGACTTATATGTTACGTAGCCTATTAGGTTAAGGACACCGTTAATGCTCGTGTTTGAGCCAAGGTACCTTACTAATGGTGCAGCATTAACGTACTCCAAGTACGCCAACACCACTGCAATTATCATTAGTATTAACCCAATTGCAATCAGCGCTAGAGCTAATCCACTCCCCCTATGCCCAGGGGGCTGTTGGTGAGGGTAATTGTAGGGTGGTTGCATTAAATTAAGTTGACGTGGGGTGTTAAAAGCGTATCGTAAATTTAAACCGTAGATACTTAGTTCATTAAGCCGTTAGGTTTATAAGAGGTGCATTAATTAAGCTTCATGACTGCCTTCATTTTCATTACAGGCGGTGTAATGAGTAGTGTTGGTAAGGGTATAGCCACGGCGTCCATAGCTAAGATCCTCCAGGCTAGGGGCCTTTCCGTCACAGCAATTAAGGTGGATCCGTACTTAAACGTGGATGCTGGTACAATGAATCCTTACCAGCATGGTGAAGTCTACGTTACTGCTGATGGTGGTGAAACGGACTTGGATCTAGGCCACTATGAAAGGTTCCTTGACGTTGAATTATCTAAGAGCCACAACATAACGTCTGGTCAAGTTTACTTGAGTGTAATTGATGGTGAACGAAGGGGGGTGTACCTTGGTCAAACGGTTCAATTAATACCGCATGTAACGAATGAAGTTAAGGCCAGGATTAGGAATATTGCTAAGGAGGGTTGGGATGCAGTGGTTATTGAGATTGGGGGAACTGTGGGTGATTACGAGAGCTTACCGTTCCTTGAGGCTGCCAGGCAGATGAGGCTTGAGGAGAATGGTAATGTTGTGTTTATTCATGTGGCTCCAGTACCAATCCTTGATGTTACGGATGAGTTTAAGACTAAGCCACTGCAGCATAGCGTCATGGAGCTTAGGAGGGTTGGTATTCAACCTGACATAATAATAATAAGGTCAACTAAGCCAATAACTAGTGATGTCAAGGCTAAAGTATCGTTATTCACCAATGTGCCTCAAGACCTCATATTCAATTCCTTTAATGTTGATACAATATACAGGGTACCATTAATCTTAGATGAGCAGGGACTAGGCAATATGTTGGCTAAGTTACTTAAGGTTAAGGTAAGTGAACCCAAGTGGGATGAGTGGGTTAATTTAGTGAACGCAATGATTAACGCCACTGAAGAGGTTAGTGTGACGCTTTGCGGTAAGTACGTTAAATTAAGGGACGCCTACATAAGCATAGTGGAAGCTATTAAGCATGCGGCCGCTTGGCTAAGGGTTAGGCCGAGGATTATTTGGTGTGATTCAGAGGAGGTGGAGAGGGACCCTGACTTATTAGCCAAAATGAATACCGACTCCTACATAATATTACCTGGCTTTGGGGCTAGGGGTGTTGAGGGTAAGATAATGGCTATTAAGTATGCTAGGGAGAATAATATACCCATATTGGGCATATGCTATGGCATGCAGCTCTCAGTGGTGGAGTACGCTAGGGATGTCTTAGGCCTTAAGGATGCACACACCACTGAGGTTAATCCAAACACACCCCACCCAGTAATAGACATTACCCCTGAGGAGAAGAACGTTAATAAGCTTGGGGGTACAATGATACTTGGTGATAGGGAGATAAGTATTGCTGAAGGAAGCATTCTTCATGAGGTATATGGTTCATTGAGGATTAGGGAGAGGCATAGGCATAGATATGAGGTTAACCCAGCCTACTTTAAGCAGCTTCAGGAGGCTGGGTTAGTTTTCTCAGCCATGAGGGTTGATGTACCTAGGGTGGAGGCTATTGAGCTACATAACCACTACTTCTTCATAGCAACCCAATTCCACCCTGAATTCAGAAGTAGGCTAACTAGGCCGCATCCATTATTCATCACCCTACTTAAGGCTGCATTATCATGGAGGCGTGGTGAACCATCACCGTACACTGGGGTTACTCCTCATTAATCACTGGATTCCTTAAAACACCTATACCCTCAACCTCAGCCTCAACTAAATCACCGTGCTTAAGGAACTTACCCTTTGGGAAACCTACACCCGATGGTGTACCTGTTGAAATGTAGTCACCTGGCTTAAGGGTTATTCCCTGGGATGCCCAATGTATTAACTCATGGATCTTAAATATTAAGTCCCTTGTATTACCATCCTGCTCCACTGAACCATTAACCTTAAGTGTTAACCTTAGGTTATGTGGATCATTCACTTCATCCTTAGTTACAATGTATGGGCCCACTGGCATTGCCCCATCCATGGACTTACCATGTATCCAATCCATACCGTACTGGTCCATTGAGGGGAATTGCCAATCCCTCATGGAAACATCATTGGTTACCACGTAGCCGAAAACGTGATTAAACGCATCCTTAGCATCAATGTACTTACCCCTCCTACCTATCACAACACCAAGCTCAACCTCCCAATCCACCTTATTAGAGGCCTTAGGCTTAACTATGGGTTGCCCATTACCAATTAATGCATTACGGAATTTCGGGAAGAAGTATGGCCTCTCAGGGGGCTTAGTGCTGCTCTCCTCACCGTGGGCCTTATAATTAACCGCAACACACAGTATCTTCTCAGGGTCAGTGACAGGGGGAAGCCAATTAATTGATGATTGATTAAGCAGTAAATCTCCCCTACCTGACTTAAGGGTCTTATTAACTAAATCATTAACAATACTTAACGCTGGCTCACCATCCTCAATCAACCTCCTCATTGAATAGAGGAAGTCTGGAGCTGATTCAGCCTCGTAAATAGTCATGTAGGCTTTAGGTAAATCCACAATACCCCTACCAGTATATACCCCCACCCTAGTTACGCCACCCTGCTCGAAGGTTAGTAACCTCATAGTTAGGCTTAGTTACCTGGTTAAATAAGTATTAACCGTAATTTGAATATTTGAATAATAGTTAAATACGGTAATGTGCATTGCTTAACCGCATGATAAACCCCACAGTTGCAGTTATTATCGCAGTAACCGTATTGATGATTTACCCAATACTAATACTCATTTACGATATCCACAATTACCTAGCCTACAGGAGGGGAAGGAGGAGTAGTACCATGGAGTGCCTTAATGGGTTTGGGACCTTAAGTGTAATAATCCCCACGTGGCATGAACCAATGAGCACCGTCATTGATGCTATTAAAAGGGCGTTAAGCTTCAATTGGCCGGGCCCAATTGAGGTGATAGTGGTTTCAGATGATGAAGAGGATTACGTTAATGATCTTAAGCATAGGGTTAATGGCCTTGGGGATAATGTTAAGGTACTTAGGAGGGTTAATAAGAATGCGGGTAAGGCAGGTGCCCTTGACTATGGTTTTAGGCACTCAAGGGGTGATTACGTGTTAACCATGGATGTTGACTCACTTATAGACCCAAACTTTCCCCTTAAGGCCTGTGGCTTAATGACTAACGATAACGTGGTTGCTGTGGCTGGTAGGTGGTTTGGGTATAATACCGATACCTTAGTTTCTGAAGCTGTTACAGCATCCATGAACCTAGCCGTTGATACTATACAGGGTGGTAGGAGGGCTAGGGGTTTACCGGCCTTAGTCGTTGGGACAGGTACAATGTTTAAGGCAAGCGCCCTTAGAGAAGTAGATGGGTGGAGTGGTAGTGGGCCTCAGGATGACATATATGTTTGGCTTAAGTTAATATCAATGGGCTTCGACATTGATTTCATTGACGGTAAGGTTGTTGGCGTTGAGAATCCAAGAACATACAGCGTCTTCAGGTTTCAGCAGAGTAAGTGGGCTTATGGTGTTGCCGATGCCTTAAGGAGGATGATTAGGAGGCTCATGAGTAGTGGCGTTAGTACTAGGGTTAAGCTTGATGCAGTGTTGCTGTTAACCCAATACGTAACCCCTGCATTACTCATATTGAGTAGCCTAATTATTGGAGTTACCTCATTACTATTAGGTGGTTTCATTGGTTTAGCCACATTACCCCTACTCATCCTATATGGTTCACTTGCCTTAGTCTACGGCTACATACCATTAAGGACTAGGAGTGGGGGGTTAACACCATACTCGGCTGGTAGGTCATCAGCAATGGTTATGGCGATGAGCATGCAGGTTCTTTACTCATACATTAAGGGTGCCCTAGGATCCAGCTTCAGGGGATGGGATGTTACGCCTAAGGGTGGGATGACTGTGATTAAGGCTTTACCCATTGAAACAATAATGATGATTACCTTCACGGTATTATTAATCCTTAACCTAATTCACGGCTACTTATCATCATCACTATGGGTGGCTGTGGGTGATGCACCGTATGCGTATGTTCACTATAGGTTCGCTAGGGAGATCCTCTAAGTCATTTAGAGGAAAGCATTTAAGCACCTTTAACTTAAACCTGCGTGTCGGATAAATTCAATGATGTTGTGGCGGAGTCAGGCTTCTACTGGCCTAGCTTTGATGTATATAGGGGTAAGGTTGAGGCTGGTGGATTCTACGATTATGGCCTGCTTGGTGTTTTATTGAAGAGGAACATTATTGAGAAGTGGAGGAGGATGTTCATACTGCCCTACCTGGAATTCACCTATGAGGTTGAAACCCCAGTAATAATGCCTAGCATAGTCTTTGAGGCAAGTGGGCATGTTGAAAACTTCACAGATTACTTAGTAACCTGCAGTAAGTGTGGGCGTAAGTATAGGGCAGACCACTTAGTGGAGGAGGAGCTTGGGAAGAGGGGGCTTAAGGTTAAGACTGAGGGGCTTAATGAAGTTGAGTTAACTAAATTAATAAGGAGGAATAACATAAGGTGCCCTGCCTGTGGGGGTGAGTTAAGTGATGTTCAGAAGTTTAACCTACTCTTCAAAACCACCATAGGGCCATATAGTGAGAATGTAGGTTACCTAAGGCCTGAGACCGCCCAGGGAATGTTCGTTAACTTCAATAGGATATACAGGATAATGGGGAAGTTACCCATGGCAATAGCCCAGGTTGGTAAGGTTGGTAGGAATGAGATTTCACCAAGACAAGGGTTAATTAGGCTTAGGGAGTTTTCCCAAATGGAGATTGAACTCTTCTTTGACCCGCAGGACTCATCATGCCCATACATTAATGATGTTGGTGATGTTAAATTAAGGTTACTTACGGAGGAAGATGTTGCAAAGGGGGTTAATGAACCTAGGGTTGTCTCAGCTGGGGAAGCGGCGAGGATGGGTTATGTGGCTAATGAATGGATGGCCTTCTACATGGCTCTCTCAGTGAAGTTCCTTAAAAGCCTAGGCATACCTGAGGAGAAGCAAATGTTCATAGCTAAGCTACCTAATGAGAGGGCTCACTACGCTAGGATGGTTTACGACCACGTTGTCTACACTGAACGCTTCGGTTGGCTTGAGGTTAGTGGGCACGCCTATAGGGGGGATTATGACTTAAGTAGGCATGCATCATACAGTGGCCAGGATATTTCAGCTGTTAGGAGGCTTAAGGAGCCTAAGGTTATTGAGGAGCATAGGGTTTACCCTAACCCATCAAAGATAAGGGAGGTCTACGGTAATGAAGCACCCCTAGTCCTTAGGGCCTTAGCCAGCGTTAACCCTGAGGAGTTAGTTAGGGAATTGGGGAGTAAGGGTGAGGTGATTATTAATGGATTTAAGGTAACTAAGGATATGGTTTTCATTAAGACTGAGTCCAGGAAGGTGAATACAGAGAACTTCATACCCCACGTTATTGAACCATCATTCGGCATAGATAGAATACTCTACGTTACACTTGAAAACGCCTACACTCTCATTGACGGTAAGATAGTACTTAAGCTACCTAGGGATATAGCCCCCATCACTGTTGCAGTATTACCAATAGTGAGCAGGGGGGAGTTGATTAAGGTGGCTAGGGATATTAGGATGAGCTTAATTAATGAGGGTATCACAGCGGTTTACGATGATGGTGGAACCATAGGGGCTAGGTACGCTAAGTGGGATAGCTTAGGTACACCACTTGCAGTAACCATAGATGCCGACACCCTTAAGGATAATACAGTCACGGTTAGGGATAGGGATAGTAGGGCACAGGTTAGGGTTAAGATCCAGGACCTCGCATCCATTATTAGGGATCTTTTAAAGGGTAAGCCTATTAATGAGGTTGCTGCTGAAAGGAACCTACAGCTCATAGTAAGGAACCAGTAGGCAATATAGGGGTAAATATAGGTACTGAGGAATACTTATAATTCACTGAAGGAGGCTAAGCACTGTGGCTGGTATTCAAGTTAAGGAAATAGCGGTAATCGGTAGTGGAACCATGGGTCATGGAATAGCTGAGGTTGCTGCTATGAATGGCTTCAAGGTCCACTTAAACGACTTAACACTCGACATACTTCAGAGAGCACTCAATAACATAAGGTGGAGCTTAGGTAATCTCCATCGAAAGGGGCAGTTGAGGGAAAACCCTGATGATGTTATGTCTAGGATAAGTATAACCACGTCGCTGGAGGATGCCGTGAGGAATGCCGACTTCATTATTGAAGCTGCCTTCGAGGACTTCAATGTTAAGAGCAGCATCTTCAAGAGGGTTAGCGAATATGCCCCACCTCATGCAATACTGGCTAGTAATACCTCATCAATACCAATAAGTGAATTAGCCTCAGTAACAAATAGGCCTGATAAGGTTATTGGAATGCACTTCTTTAATCCACCAGTATTAATGAAGTTAATTGAGGTTGTTAGGGGTGATAAGACTAGTGATGAAACCGTTAACACCACTATTGAGTTAGGTAGGAGGCTTGGTAAGGAACCTGTTTTAGTTAATAAGGATGTTCCAGGCTTCATATCCAATAGATTATTCATGAGGCTTATTGAGGCGGCTTGCCTAATGGTTACTGGTAATGAGGCGACAATTGAGGCTATTGATAGCGCAGCCAGGTTTAAATTGGGATTGCCAATGGGTGTCTTTGAGTTGATTGACTTTGTGGGTGTTGATGTAGTTAACTCAATACTTAAGGCAATGACTAATAGGGGTTTTGAATTCAGTGGCTGCAGGTTAATTGATGAGAAGGTTAAGGAGGGTAAACTTGGGTTAAAGGCTGGGGAGGGCTTTTACAAGTATCCTGAGGCTGGGAAGTACAGTAGGGTTAATGTACCTAAGGAGGCTGGGGAGGGTGTTAATCCAGTTAGGTTAATTGCATTAGCTGTTAATGAGGCTGCCTGGTTAATTAGGAATAAGGTGGCGTCCGCGGTTGGTGTGGATACTGTGACTAAGTTAGGCTTTGGATTCCCAAGGGGCTTGCTGGAGTACGCTGACTCCTATGGTGTTGGGAGCATCATGGTTGAGTTAATTAAATTGAGGGGGAAGTATAGTAGTATCGAGGTGGATCCATTAATAATGCAGATGGTTGCTGAGGGTAATATTGGGGTTAAGGCTGGTTCAGGATTCCATGAGTATGGTGGAGGCTACGAGACCATTAAACTCACCATTGAGCCGCCAATAGCTTGGATTACCTTAAATAGGCCTGAGAAATTGAATGCAATAAATGGGAAGATGATTAATGAATTAATGGCCATAATCAATAGGCTAGAGGCTGAACCCTTCGATAAGGTTAAGGTTATTGTAATTAGGGGTGCTGGTAAAGCCTTCTCAGCTGGCGCTGACTTAACAATGTTCAGTGAAGAGGGACCCACTGATGCTTATTTAACGAGTAGGATGCTTCAGGAATTAACCAATAAACTAGAGGCACTTAATAGGCCTGTAATAGCCATGATACACGGCTACGCCCTAGGGGGTGGGTTTGAATTAGCGTTAGCCTGTGACCTCAGGATAGCATCAGAGGATGCGGTACTTGGATTACCTGAAGTCACATTAGGCCTAATACCGGGATCAGGGGGTGCTAAGAGGCTGATTAGGTTAATTGGGTTGGGTAAGGCTAAGGAACTAATACTAACCGGAGCTAGGTTAACTGCAAGGGAGGCTGAGGAATTAGGTATTGTTAATAGGGTTGTGCCAATTAATGAACTGGAGAATGAGACTAAGGCCATTGCACTTAAATTAGCTGAGGAACCACCGATAACCCTCATGATTGCTAAGGGAATACTCAACATAGCCAGTGAAGGATCAATGGAAGGCACACTCACCGCAGAATCAATGGGCTTTGGCCTACTATTCTCAACAAAGGATTCAAAGGAGGGTATTAAGGCGTTCCTAGAGAAGAGGCAGCCTAAGTACCAAGGTAAGTGAAGGCTTATAGTTCATAAAATATTAAAAATATTCATAAACTTTAATTAAAATACTAAGAAATATTTAAAAAGAGAATACCAGCTAATTACTAATGGCTGTTTTCAGAATACTTAGAGTGGATTTATCAACTGAATCCTTCAGGGAGGAGGTTATTAAGGATGATTTACTAAAATTATTCCTAGGCGGTAGGGGTTTAGCTGCATACTATGCCTTTAAGGAAATACCAAGGGGCATTAACCCTCTTGAACCCAGCAATAAGCTTTACATATTCTCAGGTCCACTCAGTGGAGTAGCTACTTTATCCACAAGTAGGGTTAATGTTAGTACAAGATCAGTGTTAAATGGAGTCTATACTCACTCTAATGCAGGTGGTAACTTCTCCTACTGGTTAAGGAGGTCGGGTTACGATGGCATAATCATTGAGGGTAAGGCTGAGGAACCAGTTTACCTCGTTGTTAAGAATGGGGAGCCATCATTAAGGCCTGCCAGGCATATTTGGGGTAAGTGGACTGGCTCAGCCACTAGGATAATCCTAACTGAGAACGGGTTCCCACCTGATGAGACTAAGGCTGGTGTAGCCGTAATAGGCCCTGCTGGTGAAAACCTAGTTAAGTTCGCTGGCATCAGGTTCTCAGACTATGAAAGGTTTGCAGGGCGCGGTGGAGTGGGGGCTGTTATGGGTAGTAAGAGGCTTAAGGGCATATTAGTGTGGGGGACGAGGGACCTGTATAGGGAGTTGGTTGATAAAAGCACATTCATGAAGGTTAATAATGAGATTGTGAAAAGGCT
Source organism: Caldivirga sp. UBA161 (assembly GCF_002506515.1). Lineage (GTDB taxonomy): Archaea > Thermoproteota > Thermoprotei > Thermoproteales > Thermocladiaceae > Caldivirga. Next base: position 20,112 of record NZ_DAXS01000052.1, on the reverse strand, counting down.
TGTAACACACGACACAACTAAGGCTCTACATGCCTATGGCACTAACGTCCTCATGAATCTTGTTCAAGCTGTTGGAGGCCTACCCCACTATAATTTCGCCGGCACTGGATTAATTAAGAATGTTGATGATGTTAGTGGTGAGTTAATTAAGAGTAAGTATGTTGTGGAGACTCATGGTTGCTTCAATTGCCCAATAGCCTGTACTCAAATAACAATGGTTAAGAGTGGGCCATTTAAGGTTCCAGGTGAGAAGATTAAGTACGAGTATGAGAACACTTGGGCATTGGGGCCTAACATTGGATTAACTAACGCTGAACCCGTCCTTAAGCTTGAGAAGCTTGCTAATGAATTAGGCATGGATACTATAAGCCTAGGTAATACACTGGCTGTTGCAACTGAGTTAAGCAGAATGGGTAAGCTTAAGCTTGATGTGGACTGGAGTGATGCAGCCTCCTACATTGACTTAACCTATAAGATAGCTTATAGGGAGGGTATTGGCGATGAGCTGGCTGAGGGTGATTATAGGCTTGCCTTGAAGTATAATGCCCCTGAAACCTTCACTGGGGCTAGAGGACAGGGGTTGCCTGCATATGATCCAAGGGCACATAAGGGCTTCGCACTGGCATACTATACGGCAAATAGGGGTGGGGATCACCTTGAAGCCTACACGCCAACATGGGAGATATTAGGTACTGTCTTTGGTAAGGCGGGTAAAGTTGATCCTCACGATGACTCACCTACAGGTATTGATCTGCAGGCTAGGTTAGTTAAGTGGAATCAGGACTTGTTTGCAGTGGTTGATTCATCGATATTCTGTAAGTTCGAGAATCTAGTGCCTAACGTTAACACTGAGCAGGATATAGCTAACCTGTATAATGCCGCCTACGGCTGGGACTTAATGCCTGATGATGTTTTAACAATTGGAGAACGCATATTTAACGTGGAGAGGCTCTTCTGGGTTAGGGAGGGTAAGTGGGTTAAGGATGAGCTGCCGCCTAGAATGAGAGAACCAATACCCGATGGGCCTGCTAAGGGTCATTCGGCTTCAAGGATGTTTGATGAGGGTATTAAGACGTACTATAAATTAAGGGGGTGGGTTGATGGTAAACCCACTAGGGACACGTTGAGGAGGCTTGGGCTTAGTGAATTTGAGTACGTGCTTTAAATGGGATCATTAATTAAATTAATTTAACCCTCTTTCCGCATTTAGCAACCATATGTGGGTGCTTAATTCAATTTAGTGAGTTAATTAATTTTTAAGTAATCATTAATGTAACTAGTATGTTACTTCAGTAACCCTGTAGTTTGATTCATATAGAATATCTAATACATCATCCATTAGGCTCCTGCTTTCATTCTGGTATATTGCATGAATTTCACCTAAAGCTTGGTCAAACGTAATGAACATTACCTTCAATAGGTTGGGCCTTTTATACTTCTCTAAGTTAAGGAACTCAATCATGCTTTCCCTAAACCTAACACCCAGCACTATGAGGCTCCTTACGCCGTGATGCTTGCTTATTATTGACTTATAGTGTGGTGTCCATGGACATAAATAAACTACAAGGCTCCTTGAACTGTAGGTGAACATGTAGTTAATACCGCAGTATATTTCCTTATCGAACATGTATTTACCGTACATTGATAATGAGTGCTTAATCACCTTAGCCCTAGTGTTCTTAGCCCTAGCTAATCCTAGTCTAAGGCTTCTTAAGTCAATTAATGGATTAACTAGGACTTCACCATCATGTAGCTTAGCAACTTGACTAAGTAAACCACTAGTTAAGGCATCCCTAATACCCTGACCATAGAAGGCCTTTATGAATCCTTCAATGGGTTTAAGATTCCTTGCAATGGCCTCTAGGGCAACCATGAACAATGGGTTATCAATATTACCGTACACTATTGATGATGAATCCAACTGCTGCGGTGAACCAGCACTAGATAAGTAGCCTGCTAGGTATTCAGGTATTACCACTGTTGATTTATCAATCCTCATGAGGAAACCAGCCTTAACGTAGTCATCAATGCTTATCCCATAACCAGCCAGGCTTAGAAGCTCCTTAAGCCTATCCACGCGTTCACCATTACCAATATAGTACCAGGTTACTAGTATTGGGTTAAGGCTTAGGTTTAGTGAACTTAACCTAGCCTTAATGAGGCCCTCAACCCTATACTCCATTTCATCAACTATGGTTCTCCTAACCTTAACCTTACTGTCAAGGTCAAGGAAATAAACTTTAAGGGCCTCATTAAGCATAAGGCTCATTCTATCACCATACCTAATACTGAAGTCAAGCTCAAGAGCCTCCCTACTCCTAGCCACTGCGCCCTGATACTTAGCCTCAAGTAACTCTAACTCCTCCATCATCGCTTCAGCACGTTAAGTACCTATTAAGTGAATTTATAAGCCTTGTTAATACTCATGCATTAATTAAAGGCTAGAAGACAAGCTCCTTAAGCCTACTCATTATTAACCAACCGTACTCAAACCTACCTAGGCTACCCTTACTGGCGTTAACCTCATTTAGCGTTAAGCCATCTGCCTTAACCCTACGTGACTTAAGCATTATCGGTACTGGATCATCGCTATGCGCCTTCAGTGACCATGGGGTTGCATGATCACTGGTAACCAGTATTGAGTCACTCCAATTGCCTTTAACTAACCTAGCCACATAATACTCATCAATATCCTCTATCGCCTTAATCTTCCCCTTCAAGTCACCATCATGGCCTGGTTCATCAGGCCCCTTTAAGTGGACGTAGGCCACATCAACCCTCTCCAGGAGCCTCATGGTGGCTTCAAAGCGTTCACCAAGAACCTCATCCTTGGGAGCATTATAGAGCTTAACCTCCTCAATATCCATGCCAAGAGCCCTGGCAATACCCCTCTCCACAGGCATCTCGGCTACTGCACCGAATTTAAGCCCATGGAGTTGGTTTATTGGCGTTACTTTAGGTAATGAGTCACCGGCATCCCTTATCAGTATTACGTTAGCCTGCAGTAAACCCTTCCTAGCCCTCTCCTTATTTAATGGGTGGTCCTTAAGTATGTTTATTACCTTATCAACGAATTCATTAGCTAACTTAGCCGTTAATGACGCTGCCTCATCCTGAGGGTTTAGGGGTCTTATCTGGGTGATCCTATTATCAGGGTTAGGTACAGCTACAGATACTTTACCAACCCTAACGTAGGCTGGGTCATTATTAGTAACATCCCCACTAAGGCGCCCTGATTTAACTCCAATAATAACCACAGCCCTATGGCCAATGGTTGCTATAACCCTAGCATACCCTAAACCACCTCCAAGTTCAATACCATCCACTGCTTTAGCCAACTCCTGGGCTTCCCAGGACTCAAGGCTCCTGCCAACCCTCCTATCAAGAATAATCCTTGATTCAGGATTAATGGTGGCGAAGTTAGCCCTAAAGGCAACCTCATAACCCTCCTTAATACTATAACCAACCCCAAGGGCCTCAAGGGGGCCCCTACCTGTATAGTATTTATCTGGGTTATAACCAAGTATGGATAATACTGCTGCATCACTCTCAGGGGCCCTACCTACTCCTAAGGGATAATGGAAGCCTAAGGCCCCTTGGACAGCCAGTGAATCTAAGTTAGGCTTCTTAGCCATCGATAATGGCGTCTCCCCCCTCTCATTAGGCCTATCGGCGGCTCCATCCAGTACTAGGAAAAGCAGCTTCATACTTAGATGTGGAACCTATGCTTTTTAAGCGTTTACAATTCCACTTAATCGGTATTCATGCTAAGGGCTGAGCTATTTTCACGTTAGCAGTAATATTTTATATGTAGCCCTATATAATTTAAGTAAAAGAAGGCGGCAATACCATTAAGTCTTGGTGAAGCCGGGGGCGGGGTTATTTTAGAGTTCATGGGTGGCTTAGATTCATTACTGGGCATAATGCATAATATTAGTGGGCGATAGAGGAGTTAACGCCTAGGGATGCTGATGCAATGTATAATGCACCTAATGGTGGTGTTAACCGCATTCCAATGAGGGCACCATACTTAATGGAAGGTCAAGGTACAGGACCCAGTTCCTTAACCTATTCCAGGGGTGCTGGTAATTACCCGGATGGGTGGGTGACTAGTGTGCCGGGTTATAATGCGGCTAGGTTGGCGGTTAGCACTTACCCTGCTTAGGCAGTAGTTGCATTAACTCTACTATTAATTATAATAAATTTAATATTATAGGTTTAGATTCTTAACTTAATGCGTGATTAACCATTATATTATATAAACATTAATTATAATTGAGTAGAGTATAATGTTTGGGGCAAAGGTTTAAATATAGCGGTTATGTAGTAGGATTAGTGTTAAACATGAGCGTGGAGAGTCAGGTTAAGGCTCACATAAAGGGGTTAATAAATAGGCTTGATGGCTGGTTAATAAGCCAAAGGAAGCTAATAGATGATTTACAGAAGTATGCCGACTACGTTAAGAGCCAGGATAGGTACACATTACTACTCTCAGCGCAAGCCATGATATATTACATAGAGCGTACAGCTAAGGATTTTGAGTCATGGTTAAATAACCCACTCATAACGTCAATAATGACGCCAGATATGTTGAAGGAACTTGAGGCTAAGCTACGTGAGCTGGCTGTTAACTTCATAAAGATTGACCTTGAGCACACTGGGCAGTACCTTGACTTACTGAGGAAGTATGATGCAGCTGGTGAGGTACCGGAGATACTGAGGCTGTATTTTGAGCATAGGATTGGCGGTGCACAAGAGAGTGGGCAACAGAGGGGAGGGGAGGAGATGCCCAGATTCCTGTAATTAAGTGGGAATGCTTTTCAACGGGTACTTAAGTTGAGTATACTCTTAATTAAAACTAATTAAGTGTAGGTTATTTTCCCTTGTTTACTTCAAAGTCAACCCTAACCTTATATACCCTGGGGGCGTACTCTCTAACAATCCTCCTATTAATTATCCTGCATTCAACATTAACATTGGCGCAGTGCCTCATAATAGCCTCCTCAGCATCCTTAAAGGGGTCCTCCTCTGGGCCGGTGTGGTAGAAGTTTACTGTACCCCCATTAGTTACGCATCCTATGGCATCACGTAAGTACTGGTGGGCGCCCAGGGGTAGGGTCATTATTACCCTATGGAACCTATCCCTCATTTTCCGGCAGAATGCTGATGCATCATACTCAATGGGCACCACCTTACCCCTAGCCTTATTTAACCTCACGTTAACCTCAATGTACTTAATTGCCTCTGGGTTTATTTCCACGGCATATATTAGGCGTACGGTGGGTTTATGTTTAAGTATTATGAATGCGTATGGTGCTATTCCAGCGAATAAGTAGGCTATTACCTCATTATCATTAACTCTTGACGCTAAATCAATCCTATCGTACTGATCCCTAGGGGAGAAGAATACCTTAGTTGGGTCAAGCATTAACCTAACCCCAGACTCAATGTGAATAACCTCAGTGGTGTCGCCGATTAACCTCTCGTAACTATATAGCCTAAACTCACCACTCCTAGGCCCAATCCTCCTCAACACTGCCTTAACATTCCTACTACTCTTAATTATTGCCTTAGCTATCTCGTACTTGTAATCCTCTAATTCACTGGGTATTTCCACAATGGCCACAGCCCCGGACCTAGACCCAATTATGTCGAAGCCTGAGGGTACTAGGCTTAGTAAATCCTGGGGTACAACACCCTTCAACTCATCCTTAAGCTTCATTTAACTGGTATTCGCGCTAATAGTTAAAAACTAATCACCGCGCGGTTTAATTAATGTCTAAGCTTCTTGAGATTAAGGGGATACAGGAGTATAAGACTGTTAGGGAGGTTAAGGGACCCTTAATAGTTATTGAGAGGACTAAGGAGGTAGCCTACGGTGAAATGGGTGTTGTAACCGGGCCTGATGGGGAACCTAGGCTTATTCAAGTTATTGAAGTTGGGCCCGACTACGCCATAGCCCAAGTCTTAACTGGTACATTAGGCTTACCTGCAAGCGGCTCAACGGTTAGGTTCTATGGAACCACCCTAAGGCTTCCTGTATCCGAGGATTTACTGGGTAGGATAATAAGTGGTAGGGGTGTTCCAAGGGATTCCTTATCCATGCCTCCAGCAGAGGACTTCCTTGACGTTAACGGTGAGCCACTTAACCCATACGCCAGGGATTACCCTGAGGAACCCATTGAGACTGGTGTTAGTGCAATAGATGGGCTCTACACCATGGTTAGGGGGCAGAAGTTACCCATATTCTCAGGCACTGGTTTACCGCATAATATGCTTGCAGCCCAGGTTGCAAGGCAAGCCACGGTTAGGGGTAGTGAGGAGGAGTTTGCAATAGTCTTCGCAGCTATTGGGCTTAGGACTGAGGAGGCTTTATTCTTCATTGATGAGTTCAGGAGGACAGGCGCCTTAAGGAGGCTAGTCCTGGTAATGAACCTAGCCAGCGACCCAATAGCCGAGAGGATACTCACGCCTAGGACAGCCTTAACCATAGCCGAGTACTTGGCTTGGCAGAGGGATTACCACGTCCTAGTGATATTAAGTGATATGCTTAATTATGCTGAAGCCCTTAGGGAGCTTTCATCAGCAAAGGGTGAGTTACCGGGTAGGAGGGGTTACCCAGGCTACATGTACACTGACTTAGCTTCAATATTCGAGAGGGCGGGTAGGGCAAGGGGTAGGAGGGGCAGCGTCACCCAATTCCCGATACTAACCATGCCTCACGATGACATAACACACCCAGTACCTGACTTAACAGGCTACATAACCGAGGGCCAGCTAGTCCTATCAAGGTCAATGTGGGGTAAGGGCATTTACCCACCCTTCGATGTCCTAATGAGCCTATCAAGGCTCATGAAGGATGCTGTTGGTGAAGGTAAGACTAGGGATGATCACAAGTACGTGGCTAACCAACTCATATCAGCCTACTCCAGGGCACTGGATGTTAGGAATCTAGCTGTCCTAGTTGGTGAAGGTAACTTAAGTTGGCGTGAGAGGAGGTATCTCAGGTTCGCTGATGAGTTTGAGAGGAGGTTCATAGCCCAAGGCTTCTATGAGAGGAGGACCTTTGAGCAGACCCTTGACATAGCGTGGGATGCATTAAGCATACTACCTGATGATGAGTACTCCAATATCCCACCTGAAGTATCAAAGAGGTACTATAGGGAGGGTATATTCAAGTCTATTAAAGATGAGGGAGTTAAGGCTTAATTGAATAATTGCAACCTACTTAAATTTATTAGAAACCCATGGTTTAACACTATTGTGTCGGAGTTAATTAAGAGGGCTGAGGATTGGTTTGAGGTTGCCAAGTATGCGTTAAGGGAAGGTAGGTTCTGGCTAACCTGTTATGCATCGCATCAGGCAGTTGAATTATATGCTAATGATGTATTATTTATGGGGCTGGTTCATACCCATTCACTCATAATTTAGTAACGTTAATTAAGTTAATCGACTATAATACTCTTCGGCTCCAGGGCTAGGGTAGTAATAGGTCTTCAAGCGGCTTTGATATGTTGGTTATTATTAGGGGTAAGGTTACGTGGAGTACTGTGGAGGATATGTCATTTATTGCTGATGAATTACCTATTGACTTAATTGTTAAAAGCATGGAGGATTTTCTAAATAATGCAGGTGTTAAGTTAATGTTAAAGGATAGATGTAAGGCACTTTATGATGGTTTAAAGCTTAATCCATGTTAACTCCATTAATAGTCTAGTTTAAGTTAAGTATTTATTATTGTAAATAAGTATTTAAGTATATTATGTTAATTTATACGGCCATTCTATTGAACCTGCCCACCTTGACCTGCGGCGAGCACTTGCTTAACCTTATTCTCCAATTCACTTATCTGCTTCCTAAGCATATTCTCCTGCTTCACGAGGGATTGAAGATGTAAGTCAAGTAACTCCTTCCTCTGGTTTAAATCCTGTATTGCCTCATCCCTAGTAGTTGATAGTAGGAAGGTCCCCACAACCTTGTAAACCTTCGAATCCTGTGGGAGCTTATTCAACTCATTGAGGGCCTTATCCACATTCCTAAGCTCACTCTCATACTGCTGCTTCCTAAGCAACACAGCTTGTAGTTGATCCTCAAGTTGCCTCAACCTATCTAAGTCATTCCTAACCGCTGGCGGAATTTCAGTAGCCATAATTGCCTAAGATTACTTGACTAAAAATGCTTTTCGCAACATTCCCTGCAAGGCAATTAAATGATACTACATTAACCAGCTTTTACTTAATTCACGGGAATCTACCGTGGGTTTAGATTAAAGCAATGGAAATTGCACCTCACTTTAATTTTAAAGAACATGTGCACTTAATTTTCATTTACCCCTACACCTTCATTTGCAGTAACTTAGCCCCACCCTAACTCCTTGGATAAGTTATGGGGTCATGGGGCTCCTTTGAGCCCAACAGCATTTTATTCATTCCTCCCCTTTGCTAATTGCTTAATCCTTTAACTAATTCTTCAAGGTATTCTAAATTTGCAGATTTATTGATTAGGTAAGCTCTGGTATCCTCTTCGTAAATTTTCATAGCTATTTCAGCATGCTTCCATTTCACAATAAGGTGTTGGTAAAAACCACAAACTTTGCCATTCATGGTGGGTAAAGTTTTAAAGTAAAAAGGCATCCATCATTCAATAGCCCACCAAAGTGGAGTAACTCCCAAGGCTCACATTAAGGACTGGGAGGGGCCGGAATTATGCCATCACCATCAATTAATCCAGCCAGTCTCTAGCCCATTTATGCAGGCTATTACTGTGGGTTTCTTTACTTAGATTACATAGAGCTGCTATAAAAGATTACTATTAACATGGAGATGACCCAGCCCTAGCCTCAATTAACGTAATATTATTCACTTTCCTTGAGTATTACAGTAGCCATTAACCCATTATGGCCACTACTAATCACTAAAGCGCTCTTAACCATAATTAATGAATTACCACTGAAATATAAGGATGCCCTCATGCTCTCAGGAGTTTGATTAACAAGCTGCTGATTAGATTAGAGTTACTTATGGCAAATATACTATTAATACTTTACTCATATATAGTTATTGAGAAGCCTTGATTCTTCATAATATAAGCGTTATGCTAAACGTAGCCGGCGGATAAGTTTATATTTCTGGATTATTAGGTTTAAGCTTAATGAACCTAAGTGATGCTATTAATGCAGTAAATAGGGTAAGGGATATAATAAATAGCCATAATACATGGAGGAGGAGAGAAACCATAAACCTTATACCGAGTGAAAACGTCATGTCGCCGCTGGCTGAGTACTTCTACATAAATGACATGATGGGTAGGTACGCGGAGGGCACTATAGGCAATAGGTATTATCAAGGTGTTAAGTATGTTGATGAAATGGAAGCATACTTAGTCGACCTCATGTCTAAGCTATTCCATGCAAGTTACGTTGATGTGAGGCCTATTTCAGGTACAGTGGCCAATATGGCCGCTTACTTAACGTTAGCTAAGGGTGGTAAGATTGCTGCAGTACCAAGGCAGTGTGGTGGGCATATTAGCCATGATGAGGTCGGCGCCCCAGGGGCACTGGGGCTTAAGGTAATTCACCTACCGTGTGATGAAGAGAATTTCAGCATTAACGTTGACTTAGCGGCAAAGGTCATTAGGGAGGAGAAGCCTCAACTAGTCATACTAGGTGCGTCACTATACTTATTCCCGCATCCAGTTAAGGAACTTGCCCAGGTGGCTCATGAGAATGGGGCTTATTTAATGCATGATTCAGCCCACGTGCTTGGGTTAATAGCCGGTGGGCAATTCCCCAATTCACTTAATGAGGGTGCTGACTTAATGACATCATCAACTCATAAAACCTTCCCAGGGCCTCAAGGCGGCGTAATATTCACTAATAATGAATCCATTTTCAAGAATATTCAAAGGTCCGTTTTCCCGCAATTAACATCAAATTATCACCTACATAGATATGCTTCAACGGCAATAACGGCAATCGAAATGATGGCCTTCGGTGAAGCCTATGCCTATCAAATAAGGTTGAATGCCAGGAAGCTGGCTGAGGAATTAAGCAAGTACGGTATACCAGTGGTGGCTGAGGCTAGGGGCTTCACTGAGACTCATCAAGTAGTCTTTGATGCCTCGAAATTCGGTGGTGGGGCTAAGGTTGCTCAATTACTTGAAGATGGTGGAATAATCGTCAACAAAAATATGCTACCCTGGGATAGGAGTGCGGTGAAGCCTAGCGGTATTAGGATGGGCGTCCAAGAAATGACTAGGGTGGGTATGGGTACTCAGGAAATGGCTGAGATAGCATCATTCATGAAGGCGATGCTTATTGATGGTAAGGAACCCAGCACCATTAGGGATAAGGTTAAGGAGTTTAAGGCCCAGTACACTGAGGTTAAGTACGGCTTTAAGTTAAGTGATGTGGGCATCAAGTGTGATTGCCTACCCCTCAATTACTAGTGGGCCCTTTAAGCTAAGAAATGGTTTATTAAGCCCGCTTACCACATGGTTAAGGTGTCTTCAACATTAAGTATTGGTGAATTAAGGAGGCTGGGTGAGGAGGCCCTTAGTGAGATTACTAGGCATGGTCAATTGGTGGTTGAGCCAGTCTTCAAGACATTTAACAAGGATTTAGCTAACACTGCTAATAGGGTTAAGGTTTTCTACATGAATTTCATTGATAAGTATAAAAGGGGTAAGATAACCTTTGGGGAGGGTTTAAGGAATTACTTAACTATTGATGGCGTAGAGGACATAGCCAGATACCTTACATTAACTGCATCAATATTGTCATCACTCAGGGTTGTTAGAGTCACTAAATTTTATGATTCAATAGGCAATATTACTGATGACATGGTTAAGTTCATCAATAATCCTGTTAAGGATAATGGGGTTAAGCTGGCTGAGGAGTTTGTTAAGAATTATGGGGATGCTGAATTCCAGCAGGTTAATGATGCAGTTAAGAATTACGCCCTAAGCCTAAGGGCTGCTGCAAGGAGGGGTGGTTTAGCCAAGGAACTTGCAGTAATTAGGAATTACATTAACTTGGAGAACTTCATAAGAAGCTTCATGAGCCCCTACTCCACGGCCCATAGGAATAAGAGCGTTAGGATAATGATAAGGTGGATTGCCCATGAATCCGGAGTACCGTTAGCGCTTAAAGTTATGTTGAGGGGCCAGAATAAGCTATACATACCGATTGGCGACATGTACACTGCCTCAACAGTGATAAGGAGTGGGGCTTACCTTGTGCTTATAGATGATGATAGGGTTAAGGCACTCTACGTTAATTTAAGTAAGGGTGAAGTGAATATACCGTATAAGGCGGCTAGGGTTATTGCCATTAAAACAATTAGGAGGAGTAGTGACCCAATAGCCGCTGAGAAGGGTGCTTACGATATTGGGTTCAATTGCTCAAATAATCAATGTGTGGATTGCCCAATTAATGGATACTGCTCTAAATTCACATCATTCACAATTACCCTTGATTAATGAATTAGCATTTAATAATTCATGGGGTCCACCATTCGAATCCTATTAACTTAAGGCTATTCATATGCCTAACAGCGAGCACGAAGGTTTTCCTAACGGTGTGGCTTAACCTAGCTGCCCTGGTAACATCCAGTGCAGTTATGTTGCGTCCAGGGTCAATTAAGTGAACAAGCATTGGTGCATGGTCAATACCAGGCCCCTTCTCATAAACTGCGTAGAGTGAGCCGAATTTCAAACCACTTCTAACCACATAACCCCTATCCCTAAAGTACTTGTATAATTCATACACTAACTCCCCATGCTCATACCTCCTCTCCACCAGCTCCTTAAGGGTACTCTTACCTACCAGTGAGCCATCATCAATAACCTCCAGTAGGCCTAATTCAACCAGGTAAAGAGCCTCAAGCGGCGACAAGTGTATTGGTGAATTTACTGAATCAACTTCCTCAATCTTAATCTTATCCTTACCTAGGAATTTCCCAAAGAAGCCAAGCTTATAGAGAGCCCTGGATTCGTCAATACTAGGTACAATAACCTTATCCCCCTTAAGCACTCCCCTATACTTAACAATAGTCTTCCCCCTAGTGCCCTGAACCATATAATTTAACCACTGCTGCAATATTTTATAAACCTATACCTAATCAGTGCTTTAATTTAAATGCTGAATCAAAATTAACTTTAGGTTAAGGGTCTTTATTAGTTAGATTATTAAATGGCCCTGGCTACGTAGTAGCATGGCTATTACAGGGGAGGAGCTTAAGGCAATACTTAGGAATTACCCAACCGGAGTCACTATCGTAACCACTACCTATAATGGTGAATACTATGGATTAACCGTTAACTCATTCACCTCAGTTTCCCTTAACCCACCACTGGTCCTGGTGGCATTGGATAAGAACGCGGCATCGCATAAGGCTGTTAATGAATCTGGGGTTTACGCGGTTAATATACTACCCTACGATATGAGGGATTTAGCAGTTAAGTTCGCCACAGCCCCAAAGGAAGAGAGGTTTATGGGGTTAAGGATTATTACTGCTAAGACTGGTTCACCAATTATTGATGGTTCAATAGCCTACCTAGACTGCAGGGTTGTGGCTAAGTATGATGCTGGTGACCACACATTATTCATAGGCCAGGTTGAGGACGGTAAAGTACTTAATGCTAAGCCACCGTTAATATACTTAAATAGGAATTACTACACTATCCAATCCCCATAGCCCTGCGTCTTTCACCTAAAGAAGTAATGCTAATTTAAGGCATAATACTTAATTAGTTTAAGTAACGCCCCCACTATGGAGGATTGGTTAAGGGGACTTAGGGCAATTATGATTAGGAGCTTAAACTATAATAAGTTACCCATACCGGCTGAGAGGAGTATATGCAGTGAATGGGTTAAGGGGCTTAATATTCCTGAATCAGGAGATACATTACTCTACACATCATGCCTTTACCAACTTGTACCATACATAAACGCATTCACGAACCTAATGGAGAAGGCGTCACCGGAGTCGTTGGGCCCCCTGGTTAGTAGGTTTACTGGTGCGGTTATTACTATGGCTAGGGTTATTTTGAAGCCCCCTAGGAGTGAAATTGAGAGGGTTAATGGTATTGTTAAGGCTATCGCTAACCTACTCATTAAGAATGGAGTCAACTTCACCTTCATGCCTGATGAACCATATTCAGGGGCTTTGCTTTATGAATTGGGTTTTGAGGATGACTTTAAGGATTACTTCTCATCGATTGTTCTTAATTACTTTAAGAGTAAGGGGATTAAGACGGTGATAACCATTGACCCGCATACCCACCACATATTAACGGTTGTGGCCCCCAAGTTCTTCGGGGACTTGGGTATTAGGGTTGTTAACTACATGGAGTTAATTAAGGGCGTTGATAAGGCTAGGTTAAGTAAAGTGGTTATTCATGATTCATGCCTCTACTCAAGGTACTTGGGTATGAGGGAAACCTATAGGAAGCTTCTGGAGATGGCTGGGGTCGAGCATGTTGAGGATCCTTACATAACAGGGATTTCAACATCAATGTGCTGCGGTGGCCCGGTGGAATCCATTAAACCATCATTATCTAATAAGGTTGCTAGGAGTAGGGTTGAATCATTATCAAGGTTATCAAGTAACATAGTTGTGGCCTGCCCAATATGCTACGCTAACCTATCCAGGAACAGTAACGATAGGGTTAAGATACTTGACCTAGCTGAAGTACTGAGTGGAGCGCAGTAATGGCCTAATCCTCAATTACGTTAATTCCCTTTGAACGAGCATACTGCAGTAGCCTACTAATACTGCTCCATGATTTACCCTTAACCAGAACCACGTCACCAAGAACCTCACTGGTTAATCCAAGTTCCTTCACCTTATCCTCAATAAGCTTAAACACCTCAATACCCATGGCCACTGTGAAGAATCCATCAGGCCCACGTACCTTACGTGCATTAATTGAGCCAAGCCTTAAACCATGCCTCACTTAATCACCCCCATTTTCATTAAGGCATTATTAATAATCCTCATAACCTCCAGGGCCTTATCCATGAGGCCCAGGGCCTTAGGCATTATGGTGAAGTTCTCATCACCAACAGCATACTCCACATTACATTCAGTGCCCTCACATAGTATTGACGCGAATACTGATAAGTCCTCTGTTAACTTAACTACGAGTAATTTCTCTGGCCCATAATCCTCAACAGTGATTTGCCCATAATTCTTAACCTCGCTAATTAACTTATTAATAATATCATTAATATCCATCATTACGCTTCCTAGCTCTAAGGAAATATAAGCGTTACTCAGCTTTAAAGCCTTATTAATGAACTAACTCATGGTTTAGGCCACTTTAGGTAAACTTAAATACCAGTATTACATATTACTAAGCGTTAATGAATCATACCGATATGATGCTTAACGTGAGGTACCTGGATCCCCTAAGGGATGGTGAATTGATTATTTCATTTTATAAGTCATTAAGTAGGCAGTCCATTAGGTCAAGGTTCATGTGCGTGATTAATGATGTTGAGGATTGCGTCAAATCACTGTTATCATTAAGGCCAATAATATACGGTGCCTACCAAGATAATGAGTTAATAGCCGTTGGTGAGGCTTATGGGATTAATAATGCCTACGAGGTAGCCTTAGTGGTTAAGGATGAGTACCAGGGTAAGGGTATTGGAAAGTGGCTTGTTGGTTTAATGCTTAGTGACTTATTTAATAGGAGGGGTGCAGTAAGGGTTTACGCCTACATGAGCCTTGATAATATTAAGATGGTTAAGATATCTAAGCACTACGGTGGTAAGGTCCTGTTTAATGGTGATTCATATAAGGTGATTTTCGACTCAGTAAACCTAAGGCTTAAGGGAATTCAGCAACTCAGTAATACTGCTTGAAAGCCTCCTAAGCTCACTCACACTTACACTACCAGTTACCTCAAGTTTAATTAGGCAGGTTAATTCACTAGCCTTAAGCTTAAAGGTTAAGTAAACCTTATCCCTGACTAAATCAACCTCAATTAATGAAGATACAGCCCTCCCATCACCCCCCTTACCCACTGATACTTTAACACTGGTTACGCTACAGTTCAGTGATGAGCATGGCCCCTCCTTAATCCTCCTAATCAACTCAGCGACATTAATCAACTCCTCAGTAACCACAGGGTTACATTAATACAGGCTTATTACTGTGAGCACTTCATCACTGACAGTAATTTATGAGTACCCGTAGTAACCGCGTATTCTGCTTGAGGGGAAATTCCGCCCTGCTTAAAAGCTTCAATTACTTAACCTATATTACTTAAGTCATTCCCTCGGGTGCTGCTTGAAACCCCAGCGTATATAAC
>NZ_DAXS01000052.1:1025-4733 GCF_002506515.1 Caldivirga sp. UBA161 | reverse complement strand
TATGCCAAGTAATCACAAGCATCTATAATTCATTACCAACTCATTCGCAACTTAAAGTTAAAGGTGAAGGCATTCTTCATTAAATGAGCCATTTAATTAAACCTTAGTTAATGTTAATTATCCTTAGAAAAGCTTATAACCCATTCACTTTAATTCCTAGACCAGGGCCGGTAGTCTAGCCTGGAAGGATGTCCAGGAGCCTAGCCCTCAGGAAGGCCTGACTAAATGATGGTTAATCATAGTCTTTACTAATCTTAGAGTTAAACATTTAGATTTAAAGCCATCCATATGAGCTAAGATGAGAATCAACATAATTCCTATGAGGAAACAATGGATTAAGCATTATGGCTGATTACATGTCTATCGATAATTAAATACCTGCATAGTGAAATACCAAGTGATTATTCCTGATAATTAATGTAAACTACACCCCAATTAGCTTGACCAGCCCCATTTGTACCCGCTATACCAAATATGTAAGTACCACTAAGTGGAGGCGTAAAGTAATTACTTAAGCTTAATGTGAAGCTTGCTGATTGACCAGTATTTAAGTCATAGGCAATACCGGTTAAGGTATTGGTGTTAGGGTTATAGCTCACTGTAATGCATATATAATTACCTGGATTAGGCTGAAAGTAACCACTACCAATGCCATCCCAACCCGCGTACGGGTAACCAAGGTTTGGTGATGGGTATGGACCCACATGCGCCTTTGGTCCATGGGGGTTTGAGGCAACCCACACATCCCACTGGCCAGGCGCGCCATCTGCCGTATATGCGTACTGCCATAGTGGGTTCCACTCAATGACTAAGTACTGCGATGAACTTTGTGGGAACATCACATCACCTTGCACGGGCGATATAGTAGTTGTGTATATGTTAGATGCTGCGTAGGGTATTGAGTAATTGGAATTACTGTTTACCCCCCACATGGTGGGTTTTAGGAATAGGTAGATTATGTACCCATCACCAACGTAGGGATACACCCACGAGAATATTGGCGTCCCATTATTGGAATACACGCCAATCATGGTTATTGTGACAACGCCACCGCTGTAACTCTCCTGCCAAAACATGGCGCCAGACGACCAGCCATACGTAGAATCAACCATCTTGAGAATAGGCTGATTAATACTGGTTGATATNNTAGTACCAGTAATTGCTTGGTGATGCAAGTGGCCCATAGTAAGTAGGCCAGGAATTAGTTGGAAAACCAGCATTATCACCCTGATAAACATGAGGCGCGTACCATGATTGTTTCCCATTTAGTAGATTCATTACGTTTGATGTTGGTGGGTTTATGGTTTCGGTAAATGAATAATAATAGGTTACTCCAGTAACTGGTGAGAAACCGTACCAGCCATTTAATGTTAATGTGCTTGTAACCGGAGTATTAAGTATAAGTTCCTGAACCAAGGTATTTAAGCCAGCCTTTAGGCTTATGTTTCCCTGCCCAGGGTAAATTCGGGTATCGTTAATATACGCATAATTTACGTTAGAGGCTGTGGTGATGGCCATGGTTAATGTGGCTGAGGTGCTTGAACTTAATTGAGTAAGTGGCGTTGATAATATGTAGCCGCTTGCTGTACTTAAGGTGTATGCTGTTATTGTTGATGAGAAGCCAGTATTGGTTGAACTCCATGAAGCGCAGCCGCATGGGCATGAACCAGTTAGGGCAGTTATTGGGGATGGTATTGGTTTTGCTCCTATTGAGCCTTTGTAAATGAATATTACATGAGCCAATGCAATTAAGGCTACTATCAGTAGGATTACTGAGGCGGTAATTATTTTAATCCTCCTCAGCATACTCAATCACCGTAACCTTTTCTTCAAAAACCCTCTTAACAGCCTCATGTATAACGTAGGCTATAGCCTCATTAGGCGGCATTAAGAGGCCAACCTCCACTGGGGCTACTTCACCAAGTGGCTTATTAGCTGCATCAATTAACGATAGAGCTAGTTTACCATCAGCTTCCCTAATCACTAAGTTACCCACAATTATGGTACCCTGAGCCTTAACGTATGGTATGTTTAGCCTTTTTAAGGCTTGCTCAACAGTCATTAGGGGGCCGTATTCAGCTAGGGTCTGTGCAAGGCTCCATGCCCTATACTTAATCCACCTAGCCCTAGTAACCATGTTAAGTATAGCCACAGCCGCTGACATAGCCAAAATATACCCTGGTATTCCAAAAGCCGGTGAGTGGGGCAGTGCTACGTATAAGTAGCCGTTTGGTGTTGGTTCAATTAAATAACCCTTAACCTGCATGTACCTTTCCTGAAACAATACTGTGTCAGCAAACATGGTTAAGGCTAAGGTAATAAGTAAGGCTGATAAGTAAAGCGAGTAAACGCTCCTCCTCCAAATAAGCGGCACTAATGCTGAGTCAAGGGCGAAGAAGGGCACTAGGTAAACAGTGGGCGGTGGTACAATGTAGGTTACACCGAAGAATGTAACCACGAAGCCCCAGGGCATTAACCTAAGGTAGTAGTTAGGGCCCTTAATACTCCAGGCAGGTATGAATAACCAAGTGATTATGAAAGCTAGTACTAAGCTCAGCAGTATTAGAACTTCAATTCTCATATTAACCACTCCTAATCACTATAAATGTAGTGAATTCCGTGGTATTAACTGTTGGATAAAGGTAAGTTATGTAGGTTGGCATAAAGAGCGTGTAATATACGCCATGCATCATACTACAGCCGTAAATGTATACGTGGCCAACATTACTTGGCCTTATAGGTAACTCAATTTCAACCACATGGTTACCTGACGGAATAAGTAAGCTTATGTTAAATGGGTGATTAATGGTACTGAATACGAATTCATGCGTATAAGTAGTGAATAAAGACGTATTAACAGTATAATGAATTATGGCTGGTACAACCAATGATGCGTTTAAGTAAATGATTAAAGAGCAATTAACATATGTGAAGTTAATAATGCTTATGGAATTAAACACATGAATGGGTTCAACATTGAAGAAGGCTATATATGCACTACTACCGTTTAAGTAACCGTAAATTATGCCCTTAATGCCTACACTACTTTTACTAATGTAATCAGGCATCAACGGTAGCTTAGCTACTAAGTCACTGTTAACGCTAGCTGACTGCCCAGTGTCGATAATCTCAATCCAACCATTAATAGGCGTGAACCTTAATACTTCATTCCTAATGATTGATACCTTTACGTAAACCCCATTACCAGTTACATTAATTAATGAAACTTCAGCATAAGGCACATTCATTAGCGTATACTGCCTAATTAATGACGGAGCAAGCTGAGCACTGGCCCAAATAGCCACCAATGCTAGGAGAATTAGAGGTATAGAGATTGTGAGGAAGATTTTAAAATTTGACTTTGAAGCCACAAGGCTACCACCAATATTACGATGGTACTGATACTGCCTCGTTACCTATTACATTATAGCCGAAGTTAATGGTAACAGTTTCAGGTCCAGCGCTTGAAACCGGCGTATTAGGTGATGCATAAATATTTATATAATATGTGCCAGTATTTAAGGAGCAGGTATTACTAGGTACCGAGGATACTGAACCACCGCTTAATATCTGAAATTCACATAATGTGCCTGAACCTTGTGAAGTAATATATATTATTAAATTGTTTATTAATGCAGTACCTGAGATGTTGGGTACTACATTATTTACATATAAGTAACCAGGGGTATTAACCTGCAATATACCAGC
>NZ_DAXS01000052.1:0-954 GCF_002506515.1 Caldivirga sp. UBA161 | reverse complement strand
ACTGCTAGGATATGCATTAGGACCTGTGGAGAAGACCAATGGCGGTGTTGTTAAAGGCTTCGCCGTCACAGTACCCGTGTAGACGTATATTACGTCAGCTAACACTATTGACGTTGTAACTGCTAGAATTATTAGGCCTACTATTAGGGTTTTCTTTTTGCTCATTACAAGCACATTCAGCTATCCCTTTATAAAGTTATCGCTTATTTAGATTCATTAATTTCACATACTTTTTTTCCTTAAGGAAAATATATTAAAGCCTTAATGTTGTAGGTTGGTTAATAATTATTGCCTCAACGCCTTCTCATATATGATGTATTCCCCGCATGGTGCAGAAGTAGCCATTACTCCTCCTTAATGCCTCCCTAACTAACCCCCTCGCCTCCTCCCCATGCAGTACTTTAACTTCACTTGGGTTAGCTACACCAGCATGAAGCATTAACACCCCCTGGAAGCCTAAGGATTCAGCTAACCTGCGGCTTACATTATTCCACTCCACAACCATTAACATGGCGTACCTTGCACCTGACTTTAAAGCTTCATTAATTGCATGTTCAGTTAATGCCTTACCAATACCCCTCCTCCTAGCTGGCGGCTCCCCTTTGCTGCTGCATGTTATGCCTACTGTGTTTATTATTATGTTGTTCTTCATTTTGCTTATTGAGCCTATTATGGCATCGTAGCTTACTGGCTCACTGGGGTACTTAATAGTTAATCCGCTTGCACCCCATGATTCACTGCCTATAGGCCACATTGAGCCAACACCACTTGAACCCCAAATACCACTACACGTGAGTGTATCATTACTTATTGAGTAGTATAATGGCCAATTACCAACATTAGATGGTTCATCACCCATTTCAAACTCAAGGGCGAAGGCAGTATTATTACTGAAGAATAATGGTGAAGTATCATTAACCTCAAAAGCCAATGATGGGTAAAGCATTATTGATG
>NZ_DAXS01000064.1 GCF_002506515.1 Caldivirga sp. UBA161 | reverse complement strand
ATAAGGTTGACAAGTATATAATATATGTGCTTGATAGCGTAATAACGGCAAGCGCGTCATCCAGTGCAAACCTTGATGCGGTGGAGGTGTTAAAGCGCCTTGAGAATAACAAGGAAGTACATCTTAATCGTTATGATGATAAAAAGGAGAAAATCACGGTGGAGCCAGACATTAGAGTAAGTTGTAAGGATCAATGGAGACGTATTGTGAGAAATTATATTACTGAGCTTGCTAGGATGTCGGGTGTTAGTATTGAGAAACTTAACGTAGTCATATCGTCATCAATCGGTATGTATAATGGGTGGAGTTACAATAGTTATCCTGATTTAGTAACCATGGAATTACTTGATGGTTTGTGGAGGGCCATTATGGATTCGGTGAGTGAGAACTTAACCATAATACTTGATACAACCCATGGGATAAATTTCATGCCGGTAATAACAATGTTCATCAGTAGGCTGGTGGCGTCATTAGCATTACTTAAGGGTAGTAGGGTAGTGACTATTAAGGAGTATAATGCCATGCCTGCAACTTGGGATTATAGGAAGGTCTTCAGTGAACAGATAAGGTTTGTAGTGTTGCCTGAAGAACCAATTAACCCAGTAGTTAAGGCATATTTAATGGGTATGCCTATTGTGGTCTACAAATTATGTAGGTTATGCGGAAGCACCAATAAGCAGTGCAGTACTAGTGTAGATATGGAGATTAATCATGAAAATAAGATTATAGAGTATAAATCAACCACAGGATTTAAGAAGTACTACGAATGCCTACTTGAAGGCCTCATATGCAGTAGAGCAACTAATAAGTTGCGGGAATTAATGAAGGGTGACTTATTTAATAAGATTAGTGAAGTATCCAGTAGGCTTATAAATGATGAGTTAAATAACATATATAGCGCTATTCGTTATGCTAATCAAAGCTTTAATAGTGATACATTATATGCAAGTATAGTTAAGTATCCTGAGGGGAATGAGAAGCGTGGTGAGGAAAGTGGTGATAGGTTTATGAGGCATGCTATTGCTCATGCAGGTTTATTGAAGGATTACACGGTAATTAAGAAGTGTGATGATGACTATTGTATAGATGTCTATGATTCAGTGCTTAGGAAATTGGGCTTATCCTGTGGGCATAGTGGCTAGTAATGAGTTATTGCTTAATGACTTAGTGATGATATTATGCGTGGTTAATGTTTAAAACATGGCGCATCCTAAGGATTACTATGAGTTATAAGTTTGCGGTATTGTCGACAGTGGGTACTAGTGTGTTAAGTAATGTTGAGAAGAATGCAGGCAAATTAAAGAGTAGTAGGGCTAGGGATTTGTTCTCAAATAGAAGTAAGCCGCCTAGTAGGCTTCCAGTGGATGATGAGCTTCAGGAGTTATTCAGGGGTATTTCTAAACCTGGCAATGAGGTTTTTGATGATGTATTTAACCTAATTAAAAGCGACCCCTTAACCTATAGTGCAGAGTTAAACACTATTGTTACATACCTTAATGAGTACCCAGCTAAGGCTCATATTAGTGAAGTATTAATCATACTTTACCCCACTGACACCGGTAACTCAATATTCTCCTCAGGAGTAATTAAGCATTACATTGAGTCTGAGCCAATGGACCTTAGGAGGAGGGCTGGCTTACCTAACTCAACGTTGATTAGTGTTGATGAACCAGTGGTGTTAAGGGGCTTTGGTAAAGGGATTGAGTGGTTTAGGGTTGGATTAATGGACCTCATGGATAAGTTCACTGGGAGGATAATTGAACTTAGGGAGAGGGGTTACAGGGTTGTGGTTAATCCAACAGGTGGTTTTAAGCCTGAGTCAGCTTACTTAACGTTAATAGCCATGCTGGCTGGGGCATGGAGGATAATATACTCTCATGAATCCTTCAGGGAAGTGGTAGAATTACCCACATTACCAGTGGTAATTGACCCTAAGTATAAGGCGGCTTTAAGCCAAATCGCGCAGGGCATGAGTAGGGGGACTCTTAAGGAGCTTGGCGTGGATGTTAATGATCTTGAGGATAAGGGTTTAATTGAGGTTGGGGAGGAGGGGGTTCATGTTAAGGAGTGGGTTATTAAGTTGCTGGAGTTAATTAAGTGAGGTTAAGTTATTATCCCACCCTCCTCACCTTCCTCGTACCTTAAATCCCCAATTATTATCCTTGAGTTGAAGCATGCGTGCGTTAGTAAGTATATCTGCACGTTAACGTTACTGAAACCCCTAATGAGTCTCCTCACGCCAGCTTCAATATTCCTTAAGTTACCTGGCGTAGTTGGCCCGATGAAGGCTGATTTCTGTATTCTCATTAATCCTTGAGCCTTAAGGAAGGCTGCTATATCGTTCCTAAGCCCATCATCAGTAATATCATATATTACTAAGGCGTACAGCTCCATGAATCCTACTCAGCAACCCCTTAATTAAGCTCTTGGGTTAATTGGGCAATAGGCCCTATAATTACAGCTAATGCACCTCCTCCTATTCACTCTAACACCCCTTAAGTCACCACCACTTATCATCCTCATTTCATTTAATGCACCTATTACCCTATCTCTTAATGGTTGGGTTACGTGAATCCTCATGAATACTCCACCATTACCCCTAACATAATGTATTAGGGCTAGTTTAACCACAGTGTTGAAGGTTTCCTCAACAGCTATTGAGTATGCTGCTAATTGAAGCACGTGGTCAACCCTAGCCTTATCTTCAATCTCACTCCACTTAATCTCCATGGGGATGTATTCATTGAACTTAGTCACCAGTAGGTAATCCACCACACCACTGAAGCCTAGTTTACTTGATACTTGAATGGATCTGAGAATACTCTTAGCCTTAACCATCCTCACCGCGGCAGCTACTACATCCTTTACCTCAACCTCCTTACCGTACTTCATGTATTCAGTTGCCTCCTCCCTGACGCCAAGGAAGTGTGTTATGTAGATTATTACTGGGCAGTACGCGTAATGCTTAATGTCAGTTACTGAGAACACCACCATGTAATTAAGTAGGTCCACGTACTATTTAATGCTTCCCCCCTTAATCTCGGATTCAGTATTATTAAATACTGCAGTTACATTCACTGAGCCAAGGCCCATTGTTGTTGACCTACCCACACCAACGTAGTTGGCTAATTCAAGTAACTTAACGTAATTGCTCATCCTCCTACTGCTGCTTGTCCTTAATCCATATATTATCCAGCCTATGAATCCCCTCTCCTTAACATCACCCATATGCACCGTCACTGGCTTAATCCTATGGTCAACCTCCCTCAACTCGTAAGGTGCATAAATAGCGTGGGCTACACCTAACTTCTCATACTTCTCGTAACTGTTCCAAGACTTCACTAGGCTAAGCACGAGGAGCATTGGATATGGGTAAAGCGCATTAATGCTCTCCCTAATGTTAAGCCTAGGGTGCTTAGGGTACTGAAGCAGTGTAGGTGACTTAAAATTAACCTTAAAGTATAAGTTACCAGCCAGCTCCCTACCTAATTCCTCGCTCCTCTTAACTAAGGCACCTACTAAATCAACATTAACCGCATATAAACCGTAAATCCTATGAACACCACTAATTGTTGTTAATTCATCCATCAATCTACTGGTATCAAGGTTCTCATCATAAGTATCAACCACAACTACGCGAAAGCCGTACTCAGTACCACTGTGAAGCATGAGAGGTCTGGACCCATCACCCCAAAGCGGGTAACCATTAGCACTAGTTATTAAGCTAAATTTAATGGGTTTATTGGGGATTCTAGATGATGCTAGTTTATTGATTATACTATTGGTGCTTAGTGAGCTGAGGATTATTTGCTTAACCACGCGGCTGCTTAAAGCTTGAATAATAGTATCTTGAAGGGGCACTAGCCTATACTCCAGTGAAATTAACGCAAACATTAGTAATTAAGTATGCATTAGG
>NZ_DAXS01000042.1:2249-11758 GCF_002506515.1 Caldivirga sp. UBA161 | reverse complement strand
GTGTTGCGGAATAATAGTCCTAGAAGCAAATACTAGATCCCACATAAGCCTCTTCATAAACTGCCCGCTAAAATATTCGCCATCATATAGTAAACTGCCTCAAGTGAAAACCAGTAAGAGCTCGGCTTTCATTGTGATTAGTGGTCGCTTTTCGTGGCTACTAATCACTCGACCTCATTACTCCTTCCCCTCCAGTGCCGCCTACGGGAGCCTACCTCCCTTTGGGGACATGGGGTTTCATTAGATGAGTTGCATTTAACTAAGGAATATTATCAATGGGGTGATACTGGGTGGGGAGGTGATTATAATTGCCATCATACCGGATAATGAGTAGGTTAATTGAACCTAGGAAGCCTTAGAGCATTTCCAATTCACTACAATAAACAGTAGGGTTGAATTTAATGATATGTGTAAGATAATTAAAACGCGTATTACTATTCTAAGGTTAATAGGTATACTGAATCAGCCTATTTGATAGTGGTTAGGGGATTAGAAGTAATTAAAAGTCAAGGATAAGTTACGCCACGGGTAAACACATGGGTTAACATCACTAACTATGAGGCGGTTAAACCACATTAAAAGGAAAAACCCGCTCCTCAGAGTGATGAGATTTAGTTGGGTACTTTAAAATGATAAGGAACAGGTGGGCTTCTAGTGTTTTTCCTCCCTCTGAAGTAAAGTAGGTGCTATGAGTTCTCTACCATGCCTTAGCTGCGTAAATGGAACTTGCTTAAACATTTCTACTATCTCCTCTAAGGATAGCCCCTTGGTTTCAGGTACGAATAGGTAAATGAACATTAACGCTACTACATCAAGGACTGCGAAAATAAACATGCTACCAGCAAGTCCGATTGAAGATAGCATAACGGGGAAGACTTCAATGATCACGAAATTTGCCAGCCAATCTATTAATGCCCCTATTGCCGCCATCCTCCCCCTAATCCTTGTATCGAAGTATTCAGCCTGTATAAGCCATCCAGTGCCTCCAACACCATATGCAAAGAATATTATAAATCCAGCAAATGCTATAAGTACGCCAGGTAGGAAGCCCCTAACTACTGAGATGCCTCCTATTAAGTCGGAGATTAACATACCGATGTATGCCGATAATCCTAACGTCCTCCTACCAATTCTATCAATATACCTGAATGCTATGAATGTAGCTGCAACATTTATGGCAGCAAGTATTGCTGATTCCAGCACTGCATAAATATTACTATATACTGGATTTACTGCAGTCCCGAATAAGTGAAGTTTCGAAAGGACTATGGGTCCGTAGTAAAATGGTACATTTATACCAGTTATCTGCTGGAATACTAACCATAGGCCAACCACTATAAGAGCCTTCTTAGCTGCATCATCCAATGATGCTTCCTTCATCTCGGTTAAAGTTATAGCCCTAAGCCTTTCTAAGTTTTGCTCACTAATATCAAATCCAAATTTCCTTAATTCCATTTTCAGTTCATCTAATTTACCCGTATACAATAACCATCTAGGGGATTCAGGCATTATGAACCTAAAGGCGAAGCCTATGAGAGCAGGTACAGCCGCTAGACCTAATACTAGCCTCCAGCCAAGGGAATACGCTAAGTCTGGTACAGCATAGAATATGGCTGAACCTATAAGGTAGGATCCCAATATACCTATTGTTATCATCCACTGCTGCATTATGGCCAATGACCCCCTCTTATCTTTAGGGGCGTACTCAGTTATGTATGCGGTGGCTATGGCTGAATCAGCACCTATGGCAACTCCAAGTAAAGTCCTCATAATAAGTAGCATTATTCCATTCACTGAAAGCGCTGAACCTATGGCCGCCAACGCGTAAATTAATGCATCAACAATGAGTAGTGATTTCCTACCGTATTTATCAGTGTAAAAATATGCTAATACAGTACCTATGGCGGCGCCAAGTGAAGCGCTTGCAACCTCATATCCAAGTAGGAATCCTTCATAGTGAAACGGCACGAATAATTCAGCCGTACCAATGGCTGCCGTATCATAACCAAATAGGAAACCCCCAACTGCAGCTAAAATAGTGATTAACCAGTAAAACTTATTGACCCTATTATTATCAAGCACCCTAAGCAGGTCCTGAAGGCTTGGATTTCCCACTTCATTTGGCATAATTCGGGTGCATTAGTGATTTTTTAAATCCTTCTAAATGCATATCTATAGATGATAGGAACTTTAAGGTGATAATTATATAACCTATGTAGTAATCATCAATGTGGTAAAATTAAGGCATTATTAATCCTAGTGGATAACCACTTCCATAACGCCATATTCAAGCCAAACTACTTAGCTTTAGTAGTTAAAAATTAGAGGCTCTCGGAGGGGCTGTTGCTAAACCTTAATTAAGAGCAGTGGTAAGTAGGCTAAGAGCGTAAATCATGGAGAAAAGCATTAAAAGACCCTCAAGACCCTAAATATAGGGCCCGTAGCTCAGCACGGTAGAGCGGCAGGCTCCAGACCTGTAGGTCGGGGGTTCAAATCCCTCCGGGCCCACCAAGCCTAATATTGAATGAGCACTCTTCGTTGCATGGTTTATTGATTTACTTAAGGTTTATAGTTGTATGTAGGTGAAAATTAAATTAGGTTGGGGCCTTAGCCTAATTATGCAGAGGAGTATTGATGCAATGAGGTATAGGGCTATTGTTAGTGCTTATTTGGGTTGGGTTATGGATGGTTATGATGCGCTTCTCATTATTCCAATAATGCCCTTAATTGGATCATTATTCTTTCCAGGCCCATATTCACTACTGGGTAGTTTATCCACATTAGTAGCAACCTTAGTGGGTAGGCCCTTGGGTTCCGTAACAATGGGTTATATTGCCGATAAATTCGGTAGGAGGATTGGATTAATGGTAACAGTCCTTGGCTATAGCGTATCTGCGCTTGCAATAGCATTAATACCAACCTACGCGGTCATTGGTGCATTAGCACCATTAACATTACTCGCACTTAGGTTTCTACAGGGCGTATTCATTGGTGGTGAGTGGGGCCCTGGCACAGCCATGATAATGGAGTGGAGTAGGTGGAGGATGGAGTTGTCTTCAGCCTTTGTGCAGAGTGGTTACCCAATAGGAGTTGTGGCTGCTACTATTGTTAATGAATTATTCATAATGTACATGGGTTCATCATTTAATGTATACGGCTGGAGAATATACATGGGTACTGGAGCCATTGTTGCCGTATTAGCATTCGTGATTAGGAGTAGGTTAATTGAATCACCCCTATGGTCGAGGCCTAAGACTAATCCATTAACATTATTATTTAAGCATGGTGGCGCCTGGTTAGGGTTTGGCATATTGTTTACTGGCGGATTACTAACAATCTACTACTCAACATATTTAATATACTCTGACTTCCTAAACTCAATAGGTGCAGCAAACCTAATACCGAGCGTAATGTTACTAGCAACAGTGGCCGCAGTCTTGGCAGTGTTACTTGCAGGCCCCCTTGCCTTAATTATTGATTATAAGTTGCTCATAATAGTCACATTAATAGCCTCCCTAGCCTATGCACCAATAGCCCTAATACTGCATCCAAGCATCATAAATCTAATTATCCTTGCATTCATTGAGAACTTCGCCATGGGATTGGTACCATACGTACTAATTAATAGGTTTGATGTACAATACAGGGCCAGTGGATTAGGCATCTCCTATAATTGGGGCTTATTGATAGGTGGTTGGGCTCCAATGCTTGTTGGCTTAATGAAACCAATGGGGTTAGGTATGGTTATAGTAATGGCCCTAGGTGTAGTGTTAACAATACTTGGCTTAATTGCATTAATACAGAGGTAATTAAATTAAATCACGCAAGGTAAAATAACACGTGTAACATCATATTGCATGAATTCTTGATTAATGCTAAGTTATTAAATTTAATTTAAGATAGTTCCTAATATTTTTAGAATAACCATAGGTGTACACGTATATTAGGTAATCCGAAAATTTTATAAGTATTGTCCGATTAGTCTAAAAGTGTTTAAGAATATATTTAAGCCAAGGCTTAAAATGAATGTAACCAATAACTCAAGCCGCAGCGCCATTAAGGTAGTTATTGCTGGTATACCGAACAGTGGTAAGTCCACGTTGGTTAATAGAATTAGTGGCACTTTCGTTAGGACTGCGAATTACCCTGGTACAACGGTTTCAATTGATGAGGTTAGTTATAGTATTGGTGAAACAAGGGTATTAATGATTGACCTACCCGGTACTTACAGCCTTAGGACCAGCATGATGGATGAGGCTGTAGCCTCAAGGGAACTTCTCCTAGGCGATTATGATGGCATTATATTGGTTGGATCAGCTTTAAATCCTGAACAATCACTATACCTACTGATTCAAGTATTGGAGCTTGGGAAGCCTGTAGTATTCGTATTGAATATGATGGATTTAGCTAGAAGAAGGGGGTTGCATTATAATTTTGATGCCTTGAAGAAGGCCCTTGGAGTAACTGTAGTGCCAACCGTTGCTGTGGGTAATGTAGGGTTAAGGGAGTTAAAGACCATAATTGCTGGAATACGTGAATTGAAGCCAGGGACTACTAATATTGTTAATTATGGTAGGCTGGAGAAGTATATAAACACCATAGCCAATGCACTGGGCGTTTCCAGAGGAATTGCTATAGAGATACTGGGTGGCAACCCATTATTAATGCACCTAAGCGTTAAAGTAAGCAACGTGGTTGAGGAGGCGCATAGGGAGGTACCTAACATTAATGATTACATTACTGCCATGCGTTGGAACACTGTGAAATCCCTTATAAGTAAATTTGCCACTAAGGATAGAATAACGCTCAATAAGTATGATGAATTATTCCTTAACCCAAGGTATGGCGCCCTACTATCCTTATTACTGCTATTTATAATGGCTGAGGTAATATTCATGGTTCTTGAACCTTTAGTGGACTTAATGTCAGAGGCCCTTGATTCAATACCAGTAGTTAGCTTCATAAGTGGTTACGTGAGTAATGAATTGCTAAGTTCCTTCCTAGTTGACGGTGTGTGGAATGGAGTAGCTACACTAGTAGATTTTATACCGTATGTCCTTGGGGTATCATTCTTAATAGCATTTCTAGAGGATTCCGGGTTAATAGCTAGGATTGCTTTCCCAATAGAGAGGTGGCTGAAAAGGATTGGCATTCCCTCAAGGGGGTTAGTGTATTTAATTGCCGGCTCAGGTTGTAATGTACCGGCAATAATGGCAACTAGGGCAATGCCAAGTACGAGGGATAGAGTACTTACAGCCTTAATGATACCTTACATACCGTGTACCGCTAGGTTCACTATAATAGCCTTAATAACAGCCGCCGTAATGCCGCATTTAATAGGCGTAATAGTGGTAATACCTTACATTGTAGCTTTCATAGGAATTAGCATAATGTCAAGGTTCTCAAAAGTACATGTAAGGCTCATTAGTGGGAATGTACCCTACGCTTATGAATTACCACCACTAATAATACCGTTACATAGAGCCTTCGTTAAGAAGGTTTGGCACTACACTTACGATTTCATATCTAGGGCTGGGGTATTGATAATAGTATTCATAATTATAACGTGGCTCCTATCAATAAGTGGCCCAAGAGGCTTAGTGGGCCCAGAGGCTTTAGTTAACCCAAGCATACTTACTGAGACTTGGCTTGGTATTGTGGGTAAGGCGATAGCACCATTATTCAACCCAATTAATGTGCCATGGCAAATATCAGCATCATTAGTCTACGGCTACATATTTAAGGAAGTGGTCCTGAGCACATTAGCCTTATTTTACGGTACCGAGAAGGGTGGGTTACTGCATGCTATTGGATCAACGTTAACCCCTGCATCATCCTTAGCCTTAATCACATTCATAACACTATACTCCCCATGCATAGCAACATTAATAGTTGAGAAAAGAATTGTGGGACTAAGGCTCACCATTATTAATTCTATTCTTCAATTCATAATCGCACTAGCATTAGCCTACGCTGTATTCTACACCACCACCTTTATTCAGGTGGCCATATGAATAATGCGTATACACCCATAAACAAAGCACCCAGTAACTCAATGGTTAGGGTTGTTAAATTAGGCTCAGAGAGGCTAAGTGACTTAGGTATAATGGAGGGTTACATAATTAAGGTGATAGTAAGTATACCTAATGGCCCAGTACTCGTCCAGAGGGAGGATGGGGCATTCATAGTGCTGGATACTGATACTGCATCAAATACACTAGTATCAGTATTATCTATTCAGCAGGGTAAGCATAGACATAGGTGGAGGTGGCGTTATTCCCATAATCAAGATGCCTTATAATCATAAATGTACTGATTCCACGCACTTATTAAGCCTGTACCTCATCACGGCTTCATACTACTTTTAATCCACTACCCTACAGTATAATCATTAAGGGAAACCGCATTACAGATTAAGGTTATGTTTTTTAATGCGCGTACCCTAGAGCCATGTGGAGGATTGGCTGCTTCAACCACCAAGGGGAATGAATGACTGGACGCCTGATAAGTATTATTCATTAATTACTGTAGCCTCAAGGCTCTCTAAGGTAGCTGAGTCCTTCGGATACAGCGCCATTGAGACGCCTGCCCTTGAGCACTTCGAGGTTTTGAAGGCTAAGGCTGGTGAGGATGTGATTAATGAAATATATTACCTTAAGGATAAGGCAGGTAGGGAATTAGGCCTCAGGTTCGATATGACTGTGCCTGTGGCTAGGGTCCTATCATATAGGCGTGACTTCCCAAGGCCTATTAGGCTGTATTACGTTTCAAAGGTTTGGAGGTATGATGAGCCCCAGTTCGGTAGGTTTAGGGAATTTTACCAATTCGGTGTTGAACACGTGGGCTCACCCACAGTTCAATCTGATGCTGAGGTGTTGGCCTTAGCCGTGAAGTCCCTTGAGTTGGTTAACTTACCTCAATTAACGGTGAAGGTTAGTGATAGGAGGATTATGGATCAACTCCTAAGTAAGATAAATATTAACACTGCTAGGGAGCCGGTGTTGAGGGTGCTTGATAAGAGGGGTAAGGTCACTGATGATGAATTAATTAAACTGCTGATTAAGGAGGGTATTGATAAGGCTAGGGCGGAATCCCTAGTGGCAATAGCCAGCACCAGGGTACCTATAGTTGACTCAGTGAGGGAATTAAGGGAACTAGGTGTGGGTGATAACTTAATTAATTATGTTGAATCCCTAGCCAACGCCTTAACGGATTATGGTGTAGCGAATAGGGTTTACTTAGACTTAAGCATAGTAAGGGGCTTAGATTACTACACGGGCTTCGTTTTTGAACTTTACACCGATAAGATTAAGCTTGCCGTTGGGGGTGGTGGAAGGTATGATGAGTTACTTAAGGTTTACTCAGGGGAGGATGTGCCTGCTGTTGGATTCGCCATAGGTATTGAGAGGGTAATGCTAGCCCTAGGTGAGGGGCAGGGCAGTATCCCCCCAGTGGATTACTACATATACCCCATGGAGGGGAGCTGCTACGGCATGGCTGTTAGAATCGCGGAGAAGTTAAGGGAAGGTGGGTTAAGGGTTATTGTTGATGTGGGTAAGCCAAGCTTAAGGTCAGCCCTGGAGTATGCTGCGAGGATTAAGGCTAGGAAATTCATAATAATTGGGCGGAGGGAAATCGAGAGGAGTGTTGTTAGGGTTAGGGATCTTGAAACCTGGAGTGAGGAGGATATACCCTTAAGTAAGATTCTTAAGTAATCCTTATAAGACTAATTTAAGGCACCTAATGGTTTAGAATGAGTAAAGCAAGGGGATTCAAGAGCACTAGGAGTAAAGAATTAGTATGCTTCTTCTGCCTTAGAACTATTAAGCCGAGTGAGGCTAAGGTCGTCGTAATTAATGATGAGTTAATAGGCATGAGCTTTAAGGTTATTGCCTGCAGTGAATGCGCATCTAAGTATGGTGATTCAATTAAACTTAAAGCCTCATAGGCACTGATTCCCGTAAACCTCAAGAACAGCCTTAAGATCCCTAAGGGCAACCTCAGGGGGCATTGGGACAGGCTTATCCTCCTCAATGGACTTAATGAAGCCCTCAAGCTCAGCCTTAACTACATTAACCTTAGGTAGGTTAATAGCCTTACCATTAAACAGTAGATCACCGTAAACCCTACCGTAGCTTACGTTAATCCTCCTTGTTGAGGGATCCTCAATAATACTACCCCCATCACCGTAAACCTCAATGGACGGTACATTGGGGGAATGCATCATCCCCCAACTATACATTATTAATCCCCTGGCCCCACTCTTAAACCTAAATAACCCAATGGTAGTGTCCTCACCCTCAATACCACTAATGGTCCTGTATGATGAGCCACAGGCGTAATCATATTCCCCACCAATGTTCAGTAGAGTATCAATGAAGTGTATTCCACCATCTATGAATGCACCACCACCCATTAATTCCTTAACCCTCCTCCAACCGGTAGGCTTACCGTAGTGAGTTGACCTAACTATTACCGTATGTACTTGGCCTAATTCCTTAATTAATTCAATAATCTTCCAAACAGCTGGGTCGAAGTAGAAGTTCTCAGCAACCATGAACTTAACCTTAAACCTCCTTGAAGCCTCAATTATCGCATTAGCCTCATCAATAGTCCTGGCTATGGGCTTTTCAAGTATTACATGCTTACCAGCCTCCATGGCCTTAATAGCCATTGGAGCATGCATATTATGGCTAACTATTAAGTCAATAACATCCACATTGGACTTAATTACATCATCATAATTAGTGAAGTAGCCTGATGCAGAATACCTCATAGCGCACTCCTCAGCCCTCTCCCTACTCCTACTGAAAACGTAAACCTCTAGGTCACTCTTATTTAACTCCCTAAGTGCATTAAGGTGAACATTACCAAACCCACCACAGCCCACTACGGCTATGCGCATACTAGCACACCTTCTCCCCAATCCTTGAATCATCAGCGCCCTGTATAGTTAATAAAAGGGGCTTACCCTTCTCACCGCATGTGGCCAGCAGCATGCCTTGACTCTCAAGGCCAAGCATAATCCTGGGCTCCATATTAGCCACAATCACAATGAACCTACCCACCAACTCTTCAGGCTTATAGTACTCAGCTAAACCAGCCAGTACCTGCCTCTTCTCAGCGCCCAAGTCAACAATAAGCTTAATCAACTTCCTACTACCCTCAACCCTCTGAGCCTCAATAACCTTACCAACCCTTAAATCCAACTTAGCGAAATAATCCCTGCTAATCCTCTCTGATTGAGCCATATTGAGTAGGGTGTGGTTGCTTAATAAGTATTAGGCCTGTTAATTGTATGGCGCTATATAGTACTATTTTTTGTAAATATTGTTTCCCGAATCCTACTTAGAGTAATCCTTATTAGTAGGTTTTAGGTTAAGGATTTCTTGGTGGGGTAAATGGAGGTGTATAAGATGTATGTAATGGTGGCGTTAGTATCAATAATGGTTTTAGTGTCCTTAAATGTTGCATATGCCTCAAGTAAGCCACAAATAATCTACTGGAAC
>NZ_DAXS01000042.1:1598-2163 GCF_002506515.1 Caldivirga sp. UBA161 | reverse complement strand
TTTAATGGTAAGTGGTGGCCTGTTTTGGCTAGTAATTGGACTTTATTCCCTCAGAATGATACGATAATTATTCACCTTAGGCCTGGCTTATATTGGTTTAATGGTTCAGCTGTACTGCCCTTCACTGCTTGGGATGTTTACGCTGAATTCTACATTGGCGTTAAGGCATTCATGTGGTGGTACCCCTACGTTAACCCTGATGGTATTAGGGTTATTAATAACTATACGTTATCAATATAGTTAACTGCATGGAGCCCAACAACAATAATATTCATATTGACTGAGCCAATAACTACACCATGGCCATATTGGAAGCCTATTGTTGAGGAGCTAAAGACCATGAATTGGACTTACGCATCAACGGTTTATGGCCCAGATAATATAACTAGGTGGAATCCACCATGCTACTCACTAGCACCATACTACTTCGTTTCATTCCAGCCTGGCACAGCAACCTTCATAACTCAGCTTGAGCCAATGTACTACAATGGTGTACCATTACTTGCCAAGTGGTATGAAATATACCCATACGCAGACTGGCAGGACTACAACCCAACAGTAGACT
>NZ_DAXS01000042.1:1038-1493 GCF_002506515.1 Caldivirga sp. UBA161 | reverse complement strand
GAGCTTGGTATGACTTTTAATCCGTTTGGTGGCTACCCATTTAATTTACCTCAGTTTAGGGAGGCATTATGTTATGCAGTTAACTTAACTGCGGCTGTTGCAGTATGGGGCCTTGGCGCCTATTACCCATCTTATTATCCTGAGCCTATATTCCCATACACTGTGGATACTTACCCACCCAGCCTCCAGAAGTACCTAATACCATGCTCCTATGATCCGGCTAAGGCTGCTGAGCTCCTTGAGAGTATTGGCATGTATAAGAAGGGTAATCAATGGTATTTGCCTAATGGAACACCACTAACACTAACAGTAATCACACCAAGCGGCTTCACTGATTGGGCTACAATAACCGAAGGCTGGGCCACTCAATTAAGCCTATTCGGAATACCAACCAAAGTACTAGCCCTAGATACTGGCACATACTGGAGTAGTGTATTCCCTGGTGCCCAGTTTGA
>NZ_DAXS01000042.1:276-953 GCF_002506515.1 Caldivirga sp. UBA161 | reverse complement strand
TTTATACTTGGCCTTTCCAGTGGCCTAATGGTACATGTAGTCCAGTGGTGATACACTTACCACCAGCCTACAATAGTAGTGCCGTGCCACTTAATGGTACTGTTGTCTGGTGCATTAACTCAACTTATGGTTACATTAATTTAACTAGTTGGTTCAACTTATTTGATGCAGTATCACCGGGGATGCCTCAGTATAATGAGTTACTTAAGGTGATATTCGCATGGTACTACTACTACGTACCCATTGAGCCAGTGGGCTGGAAGAGGGCTGAGGTTAATATTGGCCCTAAGAACTTCCTAGTAACGTGGGCTTATAATGTTCCTAACCCAATGTGTGAGAAGTATGTGCCCACTTGGCTTAGGATTGAATTGCAACCATCAGATAACTCATACATAATTGGTGCTGAGGTTGATTATTACCAGGTTATTAGCTCTCCACTTTGGGAGACGTTCTGGGGTAGTGGTGCTCCAGCTGGTTATGTTCCACCATTGATTGAGGCTATGGTTAATGGTTCACTATGGGTTAAGCACCCGGATTATGCTGAGTTCCTAGGCCTAGAACCAGAGTACATTCCTAACCTTAATGATTTAAGGTACTGCCTAGCACAATACTTCAACATAACATCAGAATACGTACCAACAATACCAACAACCACTACGACTACTCCGGTTACTACT
>NZ_DAXS01000042.1:0-179 GCF_002506515.1 Caldivirga sp. UBA161 | reverse complement strand
TCAACAGCACTAATAGCAGGAATAATAATCATCGTAGTAGTGGTGGCTGCAGTGGCAGCTATTATAGCGTTGAGGAGGAGGTAAGACTAAGTGCCCTTTACTTTAAAATTTAAAATTATTCTTATTTTTATTTAACCATGAGAATTAAGTTCCCTTAGATTTAGCTTAACATTCATACA
>NZ_DAXS01000015.1 GCF_002506515.1 Caldivirga sp. UBA161 | reverse complement strand
TAAACCTCAGTGGCCTTAGCATCCCTGTAGAGGTATTCTAGGGGTGATTCTGTGGATAAGCCAATGGCCCCCATTACCTGTATTGCTGCCCTAGTAGCATTAACCGCTGTACTTGATCCTAGGTATTTAGCCGCTTGAGCATACTTAATGAATTCGCTTAACCCCTTATCCCTCATGTATGCTGTTAAGTAGATTAAGCCCCTAAGCGCCTCAACTTGGGCATACATTTGGGCTAGGTAGCCTTGAATAACGCCCAATTGAGCCAGCACACCCCCATATATTCGCCTAACTTGAGCGTAATTGTAGGCTTCATTGAGGGCTCTTTCAGCTATGCCTAATCCAATGGCTCCAACGCATGTCCTACCTAGGTTAAGCTTCTCCATGGCTAAGTAAAACCCCCTATTAACCTCCCCAATCCTATAATCATCAGGAATCCTACAGCCCCTTAGGGAAACCTCAGCGGTGCCGCCGCCCTTAATCCCCATTACACTCATTGGGTTAACCTCAATGCAGTTGCTCTTAGGCACTAGGAATGCTGATATTGCCCTATGCCTCTCCTCAACCCCACCAGTCCTTGCGAAGACTAGGTATAGGTCAGCGTATTGGCCACTTGTAACCCAGGCCTTACGGCCATTAATAACCCATTCACCACCATCCTTAACTGCCCTGGTTTCAATGGCTCCAGCATCACTACCGCAGCAGGGTTCAGTTAGGGCGAAGGAGGCTATTAAATCACCCTTAACTAAACCCTCAAGGAACCTCTCCCTAACCACCTGATTACCGTGGCTTAGGAGCGAATCAATTATTAAGGCTCCTTGAACCTCCATTAATGTTGCCAGGGTTGGGGAGTGCTTAGCAACCTCCTCAATAACTATAACTTCACTCCTGAAGTCTAAGCCACCCCCACCATACTCCGGTGGGGCCATTGGGGCTAGTAGGCCCTGCTTACCCAACTCCCCCATTAATTGCCTAGGGTACTCACCATTAACCTCAATTGCCTTAGCCAGCGGCTCAATCCTAGCCTCAGCGAATTCGGCTGTACTCCTCCTTAATAATTCATGAACCTCCTCAAGCAGCGGGTGCATGGGTTATTGGCTTAGTGCACTTAATTCGCTTTACGCTTAAAAGTAAATATAGGCTCCTTGAAGGCTTCTGGAAGTGTACGTAATGCTTATATAGTCCAGGTAGCTTAGCGTTTCGGGGATTACTATTGAAGCGTGGGTTAGGGAATCCCGGGATGGATTATTAAAAATCCTAAGGGAAGAGGGCCTAGATTACAGTGAGGTTGAGTATAGGCCCACCAATTGGCCAATGCCCCCAAGGTTAATCTT
Organism: Caldivirga sp. UBA161; assembly: GCF_002506515.1. GTDB lineage: Archaea > Thermoproteota > Thermoprotei > Thermoproteales > Thermocladiaceae > Caldivirga. Next base: position 12,386 of record NZ_DAXS01000015.1, on the reverse strand, counting down.
CGATGGTATAAGTGTTGAACCCAACATGCCCAGTGAATTATATATAACGGATACAACCTTCAGGGATGGGCAGCAGGCCTTTTACGCATATAGCCCAAGCGACGTTAAGGGGCTTTTCAAACTACTCTCTGAGCTTGATAATGGTAGTGGGAGGTTGAGTAGGAGTGAATTCTTCCTATACACTGAGAGGGATAGGAGGATTGTTAAGAGTATTATTGAATTGGGGTTAAGGTACCCTAAGGTTATTGGTTGGGGTAGGGCTAGGATTGAGGATGTTAGGTTGATTAAGGAGGGGGGCTTAGATGAAATGGTTATGCTAATGTCAGTATCAGACATCCACATTAAGGCCAAGTTCAACACCACTAGGGCTAGGGCAGCTGAGAAGTACCTTGAAGCCGCTGAGGAGGCTATGAGGAATGGAATAGCCTTACGATGTAGCCTTGAGGATGTAACAAGGTCCGACATATTAGGCTTCGTAATACCCTTCGTAAGTAAGTTACTTAAGCTGAGGGAGAAGTATGGTGTACCCTTAACAATTAAGCTACCTGACACAACAGGCGTTGGCGTACCATACCCCACAGCCTCACTACCCTACAGTATACCCAAGTTAATATGGGTAATGAGGAGCCTACTTAAAATACCCAGCGGCACCCTGGAGTTTCATGGGCATGGGGACTACCACATGGCTGTAGCTAATGCTGTGGCTGCTTGGGTTTATGGAGCAGGGATAAATAATGGGACACTATTGGGTATTGGGGAGAGGGCTGGTAATGTACCCATTGAGGCCCTTGTGGTTTGGTATGGTAGGCTTAGGGGTTCCTTCGATGGTATGGAGCCTAGGGTTATTTCAAGGATAGTGGAGTACTTTAGGGGCATGGGGTATAATGTGCCTAGGCATCAACCAATAGTGGGTGGTAACGCCTACGCTACGGCTGCTGGTATCCATATTGATGCGCAATCCAAGGACCCTGAAACATACTTATCCATGGATCCCTCACTTATTGGTATGAGGGAAGTAATACTAATAGGCCCATACACAGGTAGGTCTGGGATTGCACATGTGCTTAAGAGAGTTGGAGTGAATGTGAGTAAGAATGATGATGTAGTGGAGAGGGTTTATAGGGCAATAGTTAAGCTTTACGACGAGGGCCTTTTAAGGGAGCCAATGAATGAGGAGGAGTTCATGAAGTCTATGAGCGAGTTAATTAATGGGGGATTCATGAAGGTTAAGTGAACTCAATGACTAAGTAGGCTACTGGAGCGTAATAGTATTAATCAATTGCCTATATACCTAAGCCACTGGGCTTAATAAGCCTAGGTGCAGAGGCTTAAGCGTGAGGATTATACCGAGGACAATGTGCACTCAGCACCCTGACTACGCCAATGTACCTCAATGGGTCACTAACGACTTCATTAAGGGTGATGATGAGGTTTATGAAGCATACATGAATTACAGCATTTATGACTGCCAGGAAACCATGTGGGATTTTGAGGGTAAGGATGTGGATATTTACGTGGTTAGGAAGCTTTTTGAGAATTATGGGGGATTCTTCATTAATAAGATACTTGGTGAGCATATTTTCCTAACCTACAGGTTACCTAACCCTAATGTTGAAGCCTCAGATAGGAAGGTTTACGCTGAGGCTCTTGAAACAATACCAATGGCCTATGATTTAGCTAAGGTATTCTACGGTAAGCCCGTTAAGGCAATATTTGAGGTTATTTTCCCGCTAACCTCCAGTTCAAGGGACCTAATAATGACCCTTAGGTACTATGAGAAGGTTGTTGCAGGTAAATGCAGGGTTGAGCTTGATGACGGCCTTAAGGTTAGCGACATTATTGGTGAGGTTGAACCAAAGGCCATTGAGGTAATACCACTGGTTGAGGATATGGATTCACTACTTAGGATTGACTCAATAATAGAGGGTTACGTTAAGGTGGCTAAACCCCAGTACCTTAGGGTATTCATAGCTAGGTCTGACCCAGCAATGAACTACGGCCTAATACCAGCAGTGCTGCTGGCTAAGATAGCATTATCAAGAGCCTACACTGCCGGTAATGCATTGGGCTTAAGCATATACCCAATAATAGGCGTGGGTCCAACACCCTTCAGGGGTAACTTCAATCCACGTAACGTCAATAATACGCTTAAGGAGTATCCAGGAGCCTACACGTTCACTGTCCAATCAGCCTTCAGGTACGATTACCCGGTGGATAACGCTAAGGATGCAATTGATGCGGTTAATAATTCAAAACCCACTGAACCAGTAATATTGAGTAAGTATGAGGAGGAGGTGGCCTTAACCATAATTAAGCAGTACATTGATAGGTATCAGGCTGAGGTTGAGGGATTAGCTAATGTAATAAACTATGTTGCTCAACTACTACCCCCAAGGAGGACTAGGAGGCTGCACATTGGCTTATTTGGCTATGGGAGGGGTTTTAAGGGGATTACTCTGCCTAGGGCAATAACCTTCGTTGGGGCATTATACTCAATAGGCATACCCCCTGAATTACTTGGATTATCAACGCTACTTAAGCTTAATGAGGAGCAGTGGAGTGTCCTAGAGGGGAATTACATTAACTTATGGAGGGATTTAAGTGATGCCGCACAATACATTTGCATGGAGTGTATTGAGCAGTTACCAAGCATGAATGGTGAGTTAAGGGTTAGTAAGGAGGCTGTTTCAATGATTCTTGAGGATATTAAGGCCATTGATGAATTAGGTATTAAGATATCGTCAAGCTTCGAGCAGAGGAAACACTCATTACTCACTAGGCTATTCCTTGAAAGCGCCAGTAATGGTTACATTAATGATGCTAAGGCATACCTACTGGATATGGCGAAGGTTAGGAGGGCTATTGGCTAATATGCATATTTAATATAGTATTAATGCTAGGTAGTACTCTTAATGTGCAGGTATGTTTATAAACCTGCCCCACAGGCCAGGGCTTAATGTACCCTGTAGCATACTTCCTACTTGAGGCGGCTGTGGTATATGCCTTAGCGGCCGTAATAATGTATGCATCATGGAGGCTAGGTGGTGATGATGTCCTACTGGCTTCGGCAATCTCATCATACTTAATGCTCCTAACAGTTAGCCAATTCCTAGCCAGTAAAATAATGTACATAGGCTACGCCAACCTACCCAGTGGTACAGTAACCTACTCAGCCACAGTAGCCACATTAGATGTCTTAACCCTTAAGTTCGGTAGGAGGATTGGGTATTGGGTAGTTAGAATAGCCGCCCTGCTTCAACTTGGGCTTTGGGCAATCATTCAACTAACAATATACGCACCACCAGCCCCCTTCTGGAGCATGCAGAACGCCTTCGCAAGTATCATTGGTGAATCAGCCAGAATAGCTGTAGCCAGTGTTACGGCATTCTTCATAGCCGAATCCCTTGACGTACACTTGGTGAGTAGGATTATGGGTAACGTGTTTAGGAGGGTTGGTATATCGGATCCAATTAGCATGACTGCGGATAGCTTAGTTTTCACACCAATAGCCTTCTACGGTGTAATGCCACTACCAGCATTATTAAGCACCATGCTGGGCCTAATACTAGGTAAATTAACCCTAGTACCCTTAACTATAGGTGCAGTGGCTGCTAATAGGAGCGTGCTGAAATATGCCCCGGTGATTCAGGCGCATAAGTAGGTTAACCTTAAAGGGTAAGATTATGGATGGGGGAATAATGGGAATTTAAATGAGGGGAGATTATTTTATAAAGTTTAAATGCTTAATGCTTAGTTACTATTGCCTTGGCAACAGGCTTAATAATGCATTTACCATTACCAGTTAAGTTAATGTTATTAACCATACCTATATCAACGTTAATGCTGTAACTTGTACCATTAATTACAATGGGCTGAGGCTCAAGGGGAACCTTAAGTAAACCACTGGGCACTGAGCAATCGTAATTCTGCCCATCAATCACTGCCCGAGCACTGGATACTTGTAGGAAGATTAAGTTATATGTGCCATTAGGTGGGTTACACTTGGCCACTAATTGCGATGCTGACATTAACTTCGTTAAGTCAAGGCTCACTGATGCATTACTGCAAGTGTACCATGAGCCGGATACCTCATTATGAAGCATTATTGATGATACTACTACATAAAGGTGCTGCACCTGCATTGGCTTATCACTAATATAGATGTAAACTGATGCAGGCCCAATTAACCTAGTAGCCATATACCATACTGCAACAGCTACGGCAACCACCATCACTATTACAACAATTATAATTGGCCTCATTGCGGGGGTAATTGCGTTAATTCTTTTTAAGGATAATTAAATTTCAATACAATTGAACCTCCATTTCAGGTTAGTTCCAAGCATGTTTCAACTTGGTGGAACCAAGTATCTGCCCTTACACTTAACCTTAGCCTCCCTAGTGACTTTAATTAACTCCTCCCTTGAGGAGTGAGTTAGGCATTTTGACATTAAGGCGTCCAGCAGTACTGACTCGGCTTCATCTATAATCCTCCTCAATGGTTCATTCATTATTCTCCTAGCTAATGAATTAAACCTAATACTCCTTATTATTGACTTAGCATCCCCAAACAAATTCCCCCTTGGTACAATATGGACTAGGCCATACTCACCAGCCTCACTTGAACTTAATGCATCACCTGAAAGTAACTTAACTAAGGCTATCCTGGGTAAGGCTTGCTGTAGCCTAGGCATTGAGAAAGCTATAGGAATACCAACCGCCCCCTCTGGGTGGCATAGGTATACATCGGGTGGGGCAATGGTTAAGTCACTTAATGCAGCTAATTCAAGACCTAGGCCTAGGGCTGAGCCATTCAGTATGGTTACTATAGGCTTATCTAGCGTTACCATGAGGGATATTAAAGCCTTAATAGCGCTAACCAATTCCCTAACTGAATCATAATCCTCACCCACCGAGCCCCAGTCAATGCCCGTGGTAAAGAAGGCTGGACCAGTTGCCGTTAAGGCCACCCAATTAACCCCAGCATCCCTATTAGCCGTGGTTAATGCTGCCATTAATTGAATTAAGGCATCTAGGTCAAGTGAATTCTCTAGCCCATTATCAAGAGCTATAACCCCAACTCCATCCTCATTCCACACCTTAACCTTACTCAACATCATTAATAACACCCCTTAAATAAGGCTTAAATACAATTACCACTGAATGTATTCAACATAGAAGTAGGCTAGTAGGGATGCTGCAAAGGATATTAAGGCGGTTCCCCACATTACACCTACATATGGCCCATCCATTATTGGATTAAGGAAAAATGAAACCACTATAGCTATTATGGCTAATATTGATGTTAAGTAACCTAGAGATAATGCAGCGCCCTTACTTAACCTAAAGCCAGCACCTCTATTCCTGCTACCACTGAGCTCACCCTTAACCTTAAACCAAACCCTCCTAATGGCGTAAATCCCGCCAAAGGATATTACTACTGGTGGTATTATGGTTATTGCGAACCATTGCATCTTAACAGGTACGCCGGGTTGAATGGCGCTCCATACACTTAATTCAATAACCCAAGTTAACCCAGTTATGAAGAGTGCAGTGATCCAAGGCCTATCAAGTGGATGCAATGCATCACTCCTATCTAGGGCTGGAACCAGTAGGAGTATTATGAGTGGTATGAACATGCCCATTACAGTATCCATAGCTAATCCGAAGGGCATGTCAGCCATCTTATACATGAATAGGAAGAACCAGGGTGGGTAAGCCGGCACACTACTGGCCTCTGGGCTAGTGGGTGATGGGCCTGGGTAGGGTGAGAGCAATATGGGTACTCTGCTTAAGACCTGCGGTATAGCTAACACTGAGGGTATGAGTAGTATTATGCCCCAGGTTAAAAGCACTATGGCTAACATGAATATGAAGTTCCTCGGCCACCAGGGCTTAAGCCTTGAATCACTTCTACTCAGTAAAGCTGGGGCCCTGTAATTAGACTCCTTGAGGTCAGGCATGAAGCCATTCTGCTCAGCCAAGTAGAAGTGGAGGGCGAAGAATAGTATTAAGGCTGCTGCAATTATTATATGCCAACCAAGGAGCCTAGTGAATAAGTCCAGTTGAGTACCATTACCGAAGAGAATTGGTATCGCACTAGATAAGCCAAGGGCCGTTAAAATACCCCTACCCACATTCACTGCATCAGCTGATAAAACGTCACCAGTTAATGAGTAGCCAACGAAGGCTGCGCCAAGAGTCATGGCAAATAATAATACGCCTAAAACCCATTGAGCACCCCTAGGCCTCTTATAAGCACCCCTAAAGAATACCTCAAGCCCATGTATGTAAACAGCCAGTATCATTATGTATGCCCCATATAGGTGGCTTGAGAGTAGTATTGAGCCAAATGGTACGTTATGTATTATGGCCATTGTTGAATCATACGCGTCACTGGGCTGGTAATACAGTAATAGTATTAATCCCGTTATGGCTTGCCAAGCCAGGGCCGATGCAGCTATGGCGCCTAACCAGTACTCTATACTAAACATGTAATCTGGAACACCCATGAATGGTACATCCTTCAAGTGGAGGATTTCAGCAACCTTATCCCAGAAGCCGCCATTACTCATATCCATCACCTCATGATGCTGGGTTACTGTAATACTTAACAATAGTACTTGTACCACTTATTGGTGATCCTCCAGTTAAGTCTCCTGTTGGATTCTTCACCAATTGGCTTGTTGGGCTACTGTACCCTGGATGCCCATATATCACTGGCCCAATCATCTTCACTGCATATAATTCATCAGTACTTGAATCCCACTCAAGCACCACGGCGGGTAATGGCCTAACAGTAGGCCCAGTAACCACGGCGCCGCCGCGGTAGGGATCATAGGTGGAGCCGTGGCAGGAGCAGTGAATAACCTTATCCATGGGTCCATTAGCGGTAATAGCCTTAACGCCAGGTGGGTAGAAGGTTAATTCAGGGAATGTGCAGCCTAAGTGCTGGCAAATGGCGCTGTAAGCCACTATGTTCTTACTCGGCCCAACACCACCTGGGAAATCATAGGAAACATTATTCTGCGGGATAATAACAGTGGTTGGAGGAACCTCAACTGGTGAACCAGAGGAGTCGCCTAGGGCAAGTAGCATGTTAGGTTCATTATCAAGCGGATATGGGAATAATGCTATCTGCTTACCATTAATCGGTATGCTTGACGCCTTAATTGGATTACCATTCTCATCAACGAGAAGCAACCTGGGGAAGCCACTTATAGATACTTCAGGTGGCACAAGTACCTCAAGGCCCCGTAGCATCCCAGCTAATACACTTAACCCAGCGATTGTAACCATAGCCTTCAGGAAATTCCTCCTACTCTCATTAACATTACCCCCACTCATGATTTAACCCATAGTTTAGAGTATTTAAAAATTTAAACTATAGTTAAGCCATGATGTAAAATGAGGCTTAATTCCAGATTTTTCCCAATTTAATACCAAGTAAATATAATTTTAACATTAAGTAAAACTTAAAAAACAAGGCTAAGCCAATGTTAATTTATGAATAGATGGATTAAGCTTAAAAATAGGGGTAATAGAAAGCTGAACTTAAAGCTAACTATAGTAATTACAGTGGCTGCCGCCGTTGGGTTAATTTACATGATTTACCCAATCCCCCTAGCTCAAACACCAACCGGCATAGTGGCTTATAAGGTGGTTGGTAGCGCTAACCTACAGAATCCAGGTAGTGAAGCATTCTGGAGTAAGTTACCTTGGTTCAATGTATCCCTAGTACCCAACCTATCCACTCAAATGCTCCCAATATTGGCAAACGTACCCACCTCCGGTGAGGTCCCTTACATCATGGTTAAGGCTGCTTGGAATGGAAGCTACATATTCATACTCGTCAAGTGGCCTGACCCATATGGCCCAAGCCTAGTTGGCCCAGCGGCAATTGCGGGGCCTGGCCATTGGCCGGTTGTCTATAACCCGAATGGCCCACTAAACATAACATTCCTAAAACTACTGGCCAATACCTTCCATAAGAAGTACTTCATAATTAATGCAAGTTATGCTGTAATAAAGGGTTCGCCAAGACCCATGGAGTACATATTAGCTTACGTTGCACCACATTACGGAGTATACTTCTATGGCTATTACGTTAACTTAACTTCAGGCCACTATTACCCTGATAGGGTGGCTATAATGTGGTATATGGGTAGTGCCCAAAGCCCAAGCGACTGCATGAATATTGGAGGCCCCCACCCAGGCTATAAAATACCTGGTGAACTTGGTCAAATGGCGCAGGTGTATTTAGGATCAAATGTAGAGCAGTACACTGGTGGTTCATTGAGTTCAGGGGCAGCTGACATATGGGAGTGGATAAGTGGAGCCACTTACCTTGATGGCCAAAACTTCAATTACTTCACTAATGTTACTTGGGATGTGGAGAATGGTATTGATGAGGCGGCTGCTTCATCCTTCTCTAAAAGCCCCCATGGATTCTTCATTAACCTACTAACCAATGAAACAGGCCTATATGATATTGGTGATGGGGGAATATGGTACCCCAACGCCACCGGGCCTGAACCTGGCTACTTCAGTAATTACGCTGGCGCTAAGTATGAGGATGGGTATTGGATTGTGGAGTTTGTTAGGCCACTGAAGGCTCCAATGCCATACACAGTAAACTTAACGCCTGGCCAAACATATGATGTAGCCTTCGGGGTTTGGTTAGGTAAGGCTGGTGAAACCAGTTGGGATAAGTCCATATCAGCAAGCTTCATACCATTAACCATAGCCACATCAGCACCCTCAGTTACACCACCAATACCAACCCCAGTCATAATAGTTGCAGTTGTGGGCATTGTAATTGCTTTAGTGGCTATTGGCTTAATCTTCTATTCTATTAGGCATAGGTGATGATTAAGGTGAGTGAATTAATTAACATTAAATACTACAATACCCTCTTATACTTATTCCTAGGATTCTTCATGATGCAATTCGCTTTAAGGCAATTCCTACAACCCATAATACCATTTACACCTGCTCCAGCCAATGTATTAACCTCAATGGGGCTTATTGGAACATTTAGTGTAGCGGCATTGTCGGTAATTATACCATTCTTAATTTACGATTCTAAAGTCCCCCTCAGGATACTTTACCTAGTTGTAGTAACCACTGCACTATGGGGTGGGGTATTGCTTAGTTATGTTTACCCAACGTACTATCTTACATGGCCTTGGGTGGCGTTAAGTACCTTGCTTTGGGGATTGACAATAGTGGCAGTAATACTTGCAGCCACTTCCCTTAAGCCTATTGAATTAATCCTACTAATACCGGCTATACTGCTTCAATTAAGTTCACTGGTGAACTATATACTGAACCTAATGACCGAGTACTACTTAATACCGATTACAATACCATCAACCGCATTAGCCTACCCAACATTACTGCTAGTAATCACTGGCGCACTAACGCTAACTGCATTAGCATTAATTGGGTTTAAAGTCAGTAAATGGAGTATTACTGGATATGCATTAACCATGGTCATTGCAGCATCTATTACACTACCCCTCTACCAATTAACAGTGGATAATACCTTCATGCAGCACATAATGGACATGGTGTTTGCCATGGGCTTCGGGGTACTTGCACCACCGGTATCTGTTCCATTAATGTCAATAATGTTAGGCCTATATGTTTTTGCATCATTAGCCTTAATAATTAATGGAATATTCAACAATAGGAGGTACCTTTACTTAACTGCATTAGCAGTAACCTATGTCTCTACAGCCTTAACGCCGCATGCGTTATCAATATACTTTGCCTCAGTGGCTGCATCATCATTAGCGGTTAGCTACATTAGTAGGAGATAAACGTTGAAATTAAGTTAACTTAATCATTAATGGCGACTCACCCTCAATAGTTACCCTAACCCTAAGATAATCATCAACTACCTCAAAATCCCTAACGCTACCCCTACCTTCAATTACCTTCACTGAGGATGCATTAAATCTATGTGCATTAACCGTTATCACGGCGTTAATTGCATGCTCATTCATGTTGTAAACCACAAGGTGATTATTAGCGTATGGTATTAGTGAGAAGTTACTTGCCATTGAAGCCTCTGGATCAACCCTTAAGCCAACGTACTCGAAGGCAATATCCCTAATTATGCGCCTAGCTAATTCAGGGTAGTAGTCCTTCAAATATGGTGCATATTTCGTTAAATTAACAACATAAACCTTAGCCTTACCAAGTTCATTAACGTGAACCACAGGGTACTTGCTTACACCATCACTAGCCTCGAGTAGAACCTTCCCACCAGCAATATTCAGTATTGGGCCAATTGGAAATGCGCCAGGCCTCCTATGCGTGTAGGAGGCCATATGGCTACCGCTAATTAAGTATAGGGCATCTATTAGTGGGCTCATCAACGGATTATCCCTCACTAAGCCCAGTAAATCAATACCCTCGTAACCCAAGGCCCCCTTAGCAATAAGTTCAGCGGCCCCTGAAGTAACAATGAGGTTAATGCCCCTCCTCGCTAATTCAATAATATCAATTGACCCTACTGCATGCTCAGTGATTAAGACGTAGTCTCCCTCCTTAATACTGTTAACGTTAATTGGCCTTAAGGGTACGCCAATCATGCCTAGGTAGTCTTGAATATACCTATCAAACACTGCACCACTAGCCTGAATACTCGGTATTAATACGCCCAGCTTCTCAATAGTTTGATTACCGTGCATTGACTTAAGCATGGGTTCCTCAGCCTTTACAGCATCAATGTACTTAGCCCTATTACTTAATGTTAGGGAGTAGGCGTCAAAGAACACTATTTCATCAACACTCGTTAATGCACTAAACCACAGTTGCTTAAGGTAAATGCTTAAGCTTATTAATGAGCCACTATAGAGCCCATTGAAGGTATCGAACCAAACGCCACCAAGCTTATCACCGACTAATGCCCTAACGTACTCAGTTATTAAGAATGAACCATACTGCTCAGTTCCCTCCCTGGATTCAGTACCCACATAGATTCTGTTGAATAATTGGGCAAGTTTACTTAGGATTAAACCCCTATGTGGAAAATCCTCCCTCCATTCAGCAACCTTAAGATTAACCCTAATACCCTTATTAACCTCCCTAGCTGGTTTAACAACAAAATTCTCTGAAACATCATATAGTATACTGGCTGAGTAATTGGCCCATAGGTCAAGTATCCTCCTATCATTATTCCTAATAGCCCTCATTAATTCACCCCTACTTAGGGCTAAACCATACATGCTGTTGAATAATTCAATGTCATGTTCGCTATGGCACCATTGAGCCCAGAAGTCATCAATAAGAACTTCATTAAAGTGGTTGGCTAAGTGCCTCATTGCATCAGCTATTAACCTCTTATTATTATCATCACTTATGCAAGCCACCTTAAACCCATAGTCCTCGTAATTAAACCAACCATTACCATTTGTCCCTATAGCCGTACCACCAGCTAACTCAAAATCACCATTAAGCCTCTTAACCATAGCATCAACCTCATCATTACTCAACAGTAGGCCATCCCTATAATTCTCAACATACACCTTACTAACCTCAAGCGCATTAGCAACGTTAATGAACCTCCTGAATAATTCATCGTTCTTAAGGAAATCCCTAACCGCATGTGCAGTCATGTATATTGAAAATTTCAACTCAACCATAATCCTAAGTCATTAATGCATATTTTTAAGTATTATTCAATTTATTATGTAAACCTATTAACACCCACGTTTATCTTAAAATGCCCACCATCCAAATAGAAGCCTCATAAGCATATTAAATAATATCTGCAGGAGGCAGTTGTAGGCTTAAGAGCAATTAAACGTAATATTAGTAACGTAACTTAACATACGGGTGCTACTAAGTCTTTAAGGTTACCAAGTGTATTCCCTCCCCAATACTAGAATTATACCCAGTTCCTTAGCCTTCACCCTTAAGTACCGAGCCACCTCATCAGGTAAGGTTTCAACAGCAAGAACAGCGGCATATAGCCTCCTCCCAGTTAGCTTCTCAGCCACCTTAACATTCAGCATCAACTTCTCAATCTCCCTATCCGCCTCCTCAATAGAGGTTAACTTAACCGTAGCCTCTCCAACAACTAATGGATCATAACATATGGCATCCACTTCCCTTAATCCATCAACTGGCAAGGTAACATTAACCTTAACATCACAGTCAAAGCCCTTAACCCTAAGCCACTCCCTTATCCAACTAGCGGTATAGTACTCGTATAAGCCGCCAAGCGAATCCCTTATCTCCATTAAAGCATTCATCATCCACTTATTAAACTTAAACTGCTCCTCCCAACGCTTCTCCTCCAACTCCACAAATGCATTAAAGTCTTTCCTTAATGCGGTAATCGCATCCTCATGTCTTTGAGTAATTTCTCTTAA
>NZ_DAXS01000013.1:17399-50721 GCF_002506515.1 Caldivirga sp. UBA161 | reverse complement strand
ATCCTTGGCCGCTAGACGACCCGGCTCACTGAAGATGATGAGTAGGCATTTATAAACACTACCCAATGAGGGCAATGCTTACTATTTAAACTTACTATTATGCTTAGGGTAATTGGCCATTATTTTCTCAATAATCCGCATCATAGCCTCCTCAACCTCAGGTGGTGCTTGGGCTTCCTCCGGGTACTCCTGGCCATTATATTCACTTGGTAGTTTCCTAGTGGCGTCAAGCCCTAGCTTACTTCCTAAGCCTGGTATTGGTGTTGATGGGTCAAGCTCCTCGGTTGGGTATTCTGGCATTATTACTATGTCTCTTTGTGGGTTTAGGTTGGCTGCTATTGCATAAGTTATCTCACTCATGTTTTTAACATCCACGTCATGGTCAACAACCACTACAATCTTATTGAAAACCGGCAGTAGGCCCCAGAGCGCTGTCATAACTCTCTTGGCTTGCCCTGGGTACCTCTTCCTTATTGATACCACCGTCCAGTATCCAACACCCTCAGGGGGCATGTAGATGTCTGTAATCTCTGGTATTAGTTGCCTTAACAGTGGCTTCATGGCTTCAACGCCAAACTTAATTATGTTACCATCCTCAAGCACAGGCTTACCTGTAACTGTGACTGGTATTAGGGGATCCTCCCTAGAGTATATTGCTGTTACCTTAACCACAGGGTACTCCTTAACTATTGAGTAGTAGCCCACGTGATCCCCAAAGGGCCCCTCCTTAACGTACTCCCCAGTTAACTTGCCCTCAATGACTAATTCTGCGTTTGCAGGGTACTCAATATTGATTGTTGAGCCTCTGGTTAACTCAACGCCATCACCCCTAATAACCCCGGTTACAAGGAGCTTATCAAGGGGATGCGGTACTGGCGTACCAGCCATCAGCATAGTTACTGGATCTGGGCCAAGTACAACAGCCACCTCTGCCTCACCCATGTCAGCATACTGGGCGCTCCTCCTCCAAGGCATCCAATGCATTATGAACCTATCCTTACCAATTACCTGAAGCCTATAGTAGCCGAAATTAGTTACGCCACCATGCTTTATGAATGATACTGCGAAGGTTAGGAATCTACCTGGCTCCTTAGGCCACTGCCTAACTGCAGGTAGTTTAAATAAATCAATGCTCCTCCACTCCCTCTCCTTGACGGGGGCCTTATTGACTAATCTAGGGAAGTACCTTGAAATATTCCTTAATTCACCAAGAGCCTTAATTGCATCAATTAGGCCGGTTGGTGGCTTAAGGCTGATTAACTCAGTAATCCTCTCAGCAGCCTTACTTGGCTCAACACCATTAAGAGCCATCAAAACCCTATCCCACTTACTGAATAAGTTACCCACAGCGGGTAGGGTATCCTCCCTAGTCCTCTCAATAATCACAGCCGGCCCATTCCTATACATTAACCCCCTCAGTAATGCGGGTAACTCCAATTCCACGCTAATTGGTTCACTAACCCTAATTAACTCACCCCACTCCTCCAGTTTACTCAAATACCCCCTGAGGTCATTAAAGGCCATTAGTATTATACAGTATTAATGCGTTTAAGTAGGTTACTGGAGCCAATATTTAAAATAAGCTACCTAAACTACCCCCAATGGGGTTAAGTGGATTAAAGCCTTGGTTACTGTCGTTTAGTCCAACAACGTTAACCAGCGCCTTCTCCTCAGTTACCTTAGGTACTGCACTCTCCTGGTACCTTAACGGTATCTTTAAACCCATAATATATGTGGTAACGTTAATTGCCGTTATGCTTGCCCAGGCTGGCGTTAACCTTATTCATGATTACGTAGATTACAGTACTGGCGTTGATATCCTCTACAGGGCTGGTGGTTTTATGCATAGGCTCAATCCAATAATTGACCTGGGCCTTAATCCACGTAGCGTTAGGGCTGTGGGCTACACCTTCATTGCAGTAACCATAGCCTCAGGAGTATACCTAGCCCTAGTGGTTGGCTTCCCAGTCCTAATATTAGGTTTAGCCGGCGTATTAATTGGGGTGGGTTATAGTGAAGCCCCCTTGAAGCTTCATTATAGGGGCCTTGGGGAGGCCTTCGCCGCATTAGCTATGGGTCCATTAGTCACTTGGGGTTCCTACATTGTTCAAACGGGCATCTACCTGAATCCGGCGCCATTAATTGTAGGTATACCTAATGGATTATTTACCCTACTCATACTACTTGGTTCAGGAGCCCTTGAACTTGATGCATCAAGGAGGGTGGGTAAATTAACCCTAGTCCTAATGCTAGGGTTAAGGAGGATTAAGTACCTAGTCTACGGTATCGTTGCGTCTATTTACCTAACCCTAATTGCATCAGTGTTACTCGGCTACCTACCCTACATATCCCTACTCACACTACTCTTAATTCCAAGAACGCTTAAGCTCGCCGGCCCATTACTAAGTGGTGATGAAGGGGAGGTTAGGAGGAGGTGGAGGGAGTTGAGGCTACTGTGGGCTGGTCCATTTAGTGTTAGGTTAATTATATTAGCCATACTCATAGCCTCAATGATAATTATTAAGTTGGCGCCGTGGATGCCTTAAAAGAATAGGCCTAACCCTCAAAACAGTGATGAGTGAGCTCCGTGCATGAGTGGGTGATGAAATTGAATCACCTGACTAAGGCTCATTACTTATTAAACTAGGCCCCTTAATCACCCGTGGAGTGCGTTAACACTGTTAGGAGGTTAATGGAGGGGTTAGTTAAGGATGCTTACCCAGGGGCATCACTGGTTGTTAGTGTTAACGGCGAATCCCTAATCAACTTGACTGTGGGTTATGCTCAATTAAAGCCCGTGGAGAGGCTCATGAGGGGTGGCATGCTCTTTGACCTAGCCTCCTTAACTAAGGCATTGTCAACATCAATAATAGTGATGAAGCTTGTGGAGGAGGGTGCATTAAGCCTAAGCCAGAGGGTTTCAGAACTAATCCCAGACTTCTCTAGGACTAATGCAGGCTTTAGTGACATTAAGGATAAGGTTAGGGTCTGGATGCTCCTATCCCATACATCAGGCCTACCTGCATGGCTACCACTCTATAAGTCAGCCTCAAGTAGGGATGAGTTAATTAACCAGGCAGTAACCTCATTCCCAGCCTATGAACCAGGCTCAAGGGTGGTTTACAGTGACTTAAATTACATTGTATTAACAGCATTAATTGAGAGGGTAACCAGCCAACGCATTGACTCACTCTTCCAGGAAATAGTGGCTAAGCCCCTTAACCTAAGTAAGGCACTTTATAATCCATTAACTAGGTTCAGTAAGGATGATATTGTGGCCACTGAGTACGTTAATGGTGATGCATTAGTGGGTGTGGTTCATGATGAGAATGCAAGGGCTATGGATGGTGTTTCAGGGCATGCAGGCCTATTTGCATCAGCCGAGGATGCAGCTAAGATAGCTAACTCCCTACTGGAATCCTACAGGAATGGGGCTCTCCTAACTAGGCCAAGTATTAAGGCTATGTGGGCCCCCTGGGCATGCGGTGAATCATGCTACGGCCTCGGTTGGCAAATATACAGGAAGGGAGTAACCACCAGCGGTGGGGATTTCCTAACAGATGGTAAGGCTTTCGGGCACACTGGCTTCACGGGTACCTCCCTATGGATTGATGTTGAATTGGGTTTAACCATAATCCTCTTCACCAATAGGGTTCACCCAAGTAGGGATAATAGGAGAATTGATTACGCTAGGCCAGTGATACATAATGCTGCAGTATCATGTGCAGATAAGCTTACTTACCATTAAGCTATATGTAGTTGGGGATTAGGGCTCATGCAAAATTAATTTAACGTGGTTTAAGCATTAAGTAGTTGATTACTCCTCCTCGAACTCCTCTCCTTGGGAGGCCTCCTCAGGCTGGGTTTCCTGACCAGTGGCAGTTGCCTGCCCCGCCTCTGGGGCGAGTTCAGCTACTGCGAATGTTGGGCCAACCCTCGTTATCTTAACCTTAACCTTCTCACCGGGTTTAGTGTTTGGTATGAAGATTATGAAGCCCCTTATCTTCGCAACGCCATCGCCCCTCTTGGATATTTCCGTTACCTCTACTTCTACAACATCACCAACTTTCACTGGTTTTGGACCACGGCCTCTTCGCCTAGGCCTTCCCCTATTCATTCCGGAACCTGTTGACGTCCGTATCGCCGTTAATCCAGTAATAGTCCCCTTAATAAATGTTTCGTGTATGAGGAGGTTCAGCATTATCCATGTGGTTAATAGTAATGATTTATTTAAATAAGTGTCAATAAGCCATTAACCGTGAATCATCTTAATTATCCTCCTGTACTTCAAGTACAGGGAGTAGTCTATGTATACCTTATCCTCAAGCATTTCACTAATGGTTCTAGCCAACTTAACCTTACCTGGTAATTGATCAGTGGCCTCAATGTAGAATGCATTAGAGCCAGCACCACTACCGAAGGTTACTACCATTATCTTCGCACCTGGCTTAGCCTCTTCAAGAACCTTAGCTAACCCCAGTAATGCTGAGGCATTGTAAGTGTTCCCTATTAAATCAACCACTATACCTGGCTTAACCTTCTCAAGTGGGAAACCAAGCATTTGAGCAGCCCTCACAGGGAACCTAGCATTGGGTTGGTGGAAGACCGCGTAATCGAAGTCGTTAGGCTTCATACCTAGCTCATCCATTAAACCCTTAGCTGCACCAATTATGTGCCTAAAGTACGCAGGCTCCCCCGTGAAGCCTTCACCGTGAACTGGATATGGTGAACCATCCCTCCTCCAGAAGTCTGGGGTGTCTGATGCGTATGGGTAAGTGTACTTTATTTCAGCAGCAAGGTTGCCTGAACCAATTACATACGCAACGGCACCAGTACCAACGGTGTACTCTAGGTGCTCCCCTGGCTCACCCTGCGATGAATCAGTGCCCACTGCTATACCGTACTTTATTAAATTAGCCTTAACAAGGCCCATTAGGTTAATTACCGCGTCTGAACCAGCCTTACAAGCAAACTCCATGTCCACTGAGTAAACTTGCCTACTTAGGCCTAATGCGTCAATCAGTATTGATGATATTGGCTTAACGGCGTAGGGCTTGGACTCTGTCCCAGCGAAGACGGCTCCAACTTCACTTGGCTTCACACCAGCCCTAATTAACGCATCCCTGGAGGCCTCAACAGCCATTGTTACTGGGTCCTCGTCAATGTATCCAACGGCCTTCTCCTCAACAAGGTACATGTCCCTGATCCTGAGGGCATCATCACCCCAAGCCTCAGCTATTTCACGCGTCTTAATCCTATACCTAGGTATGTATGCACCCCAGCCAACTATGCCTATCGCCATCACCAACACCCCTTCAATGGCCTTAGCTTAAAACCGTAGTAAATTATACCGTAGTCACTATCCTCCTTAACTCTCCTAAACACCACCTCAACCTCAGCATTATCGCTAAGCTTCTCAGGGTTGGGGCAGTCAACCAACTGCCCAAGCACCCTAACCCCATTCAAGTCAACTATACCGAATATCAAAGGCCTCTGCTTCTCGAAATCAGACGTGACACTCCTAAGTACAGTGAATTCAATTAACCTACCCCTCCTGGGTAACTCAACTTCATCAAATTCCCTTGAGCCGCAATCACAGATAGCCCTAGGTGGGAAGTAAACTCTACCACACTTCCTGCATTTAAGGGCAGTAAGCCTATAGTACTGGGGTATCCTCCTCCAGTACTTTGGTACTGATAGGGATTGGTCAACCATGCTACTTCACCACCTTAAGCATGAAGACCACGCTCTCCTGATCCACACCAACCATATCCTCAACCACAGCAGCCTCAGCGTTTAAGCCATTAAATGGTTTATCACCCCTAAGCTGCATTGTGGCGCTGGCTAATTGGTAAACACCTGAGGCACCCATTGAATTACCCACAGCCTTCAGCCCACCATCTAAGTTAACCATAACCTTACCTCCTGGATCAAAGTAACCCTCATTAAGGAGCCTTAAGGCGCTCCCCCTCTTACATAATCCTAGGGATTCCAGCGCTAATACGCCAAGTATACTGTAGGTATCGTGGACGCTTACTATGCCGTTGAAGTCATTAAGTGGGTTAAATGCCTTAACTGCCTCAATCACTGACATTAATGCTGTGTAGTCGTTTCTTGATGCGAAGTATGAGTTTGATGCGCCGAAACCGTAACCCAACACCCCTACTGCCTGATCCCTAGTGTTGGGCTTACTGCATAGTACTAGGGCTGCGGCACCATCAACGAAGGGTGAGACGTCATAAAGCCTTAATGGGTCGGCAACAAGCTCAGATTCCAGTACATCCTTTAACTTAGCTGCCCTCTTAAAGTAAGCGAAGGGTGTTTTAGCCCCCCTCTCATGCATCTTAATAGCCCATGCGGCTAAGTCCTCGTACTTATACTCATAATTCTTCAAGTATTGCTTAGCCATTAATGCGGCCAAGACAACTGGGGTTGCTCCAAAGTATGATTCGTAATCGGAGTCAAGTAAGTATGATGCGTATTTATTCTGCTTAAGTGAAGTAACCTCATGAGGCTTATCAATACCAACCAGTAGTACGCACCCATCATTCATTGATGCAACGTGGTTTAAAGCAACCATGAATGCGAAACCCCCTGAACCATCACCATTCTCAACCCTTATTGATGGCGCATTCCTAATGCCTGAGTAATCCCTAAGAATATTACCTATAGCCAGCTGCTCACCAGTAAGCTCAGATAGCGCCGAGGCAATGTAGATTGCCTTAATGTCGGGATTACCTGCAGATTCAAGAGCCTTCAAGGCAGCCTCAGCGAACAATTCCCTATAACCCTTATCATAGTACCTGCCTGGGGGAATAACGTGTACTCCATTTATATAGCCTAATGCCGAAATACCCATCGACTTTCCCTTACACATAAAGCTTAATAAACATTACACCGTGCTTAGGGCCTTTAAGGTAAGGCATAATCATTATGGTATTAAGGTTACTTAGGGTTGCAACTAAAAGCCCCACACTTCAGGNNGCCTATTAGGGATTAAATCCCAGTAAACCTTAAAAGTTAAGTGCATGAGTAGCGCCTAAGTATGGTTAGCGTTAATAGCTTTATGATTGGGAAAAGCCTAGTCATAGGTGATGTGGAGCCAGCATTAATGGTACCTTCAATATACGTTACTGATGATGTGGGTAATGTTAGGGTTAAGGAGGCTGTGAATGAGGTGGGTGGTGACTTAGTTTTATCCAGTTACGTTAAACTACCCATTAGGGATAAGGCCGTTGAATCAAGTGTACTTAACTTAACTGGTAATGTTAATAACATTATATTGTACATTAATGAGTTAATTAGGGTTAGTAAATTAAGCGTTGTTATTGTTGGTTGGCAACCTGATAAGGGGTGGTCAACAACACCATTATTCACCAGTGAATTAGGCGTCATTAAGAATAAGGTTAAGGCATTAGCCTCACTTTACGTTCATGACGTTTTTGAGTTAAACGATAAGTACATTTATGTGCTTTACATGAATCATACCTCAAATTAACGCGTTTATGCAGCCGCTGTGTTTAACCCTATTAGCCATTGTGTGGGCATATAGTATTGGTTCTGGCATCCTATCCCTCAGGCATAATCTTGAAATTAAAACTAAGGCATCATTAAGTGTAATCATGTTACCCACACTCACGTAAACCTCATGCCTACCACATCCAACCACACCACCAATAACCTCCCCATTACTTGGATCAATTATGAGGGATCCCTTAACCTCACCATAGAGCAGCGACTTAGCAACCCCAATTGTCGGTAGGCCCATTACAACGCCGAAGTGCGCCGCTATACCAAGCCTATAGGGGTGGGCTACTCCATGGCCATCAATTAACACAACCTGGGGCCTTCTCTTAAGCCTCATGAATGCCCTAATCATTGGTGAAAGCTCCCTAAAGGATAGTAAGGTTGGTACATATGGGAAGGTGACTTCACCCTCATAGCACCCGTACTCAATTACATGATTAAGCTCCATTGAGTATGTTGCGGCTACTGAGTAGGCGTAATTACCCCTATAGGCTACATCAATGCCGGTAACTAGATCCACAGGTTGCCTTAATGGTGTGGTGGCAACCATTGATGCCAGCCTCCTCTGAACCATGCGTGCAGCCTCAAGGTTAAAGCCTTTAGGTATCCTTGACTTAACGTAATTCTCACTAATAATCCTCTTAACCATTAAAACCACTTCACCAATTAAACTCCAGTTAAGTGGGCTTTATGGTTTTCCTCACCAGCATTTAAGTAGCCTTAATGGTTCCTAAGAAATGAGGCTAATTCCCCAGACATCTCCAGTATCCTCTTAACGATACTACTGGTACTGCATAATTGGCAGTTAACAATGTTAGGCATCCTAATCACTGCGGCATTAATACCCCTGCTCCTTAAGGCCCTCTTAACCTCATCCTCAGTGAAGGGCTGGTTAGGTCCAAGGAGTATTACATCAGGCTTCTCCTCCTCAACAACCCTAAACATATCATCTTCATAACCAACCCTAGCCTTAGTCACGTACTCCATGGCTTCAAGAACCTCAGCCCTCTGCCTAGCAGGTATTATAGGTTCCCTACCCTTAATCCTCCTAACACTCTCATCAGTAGAGACAACAGCCACAACCCTACCTAAACCCCAGGCATACTTAAGGTACCCTATGTGGCCTGGATGTATTATATCGAATGTACCCGCTACGAAGACTTTCCTTGAGGCTGACTTAGCTAATTCACTTGGCTTCCTCCAATTAACCTCGCTCAACTTAAGGATTCTTAAGGCATCCAGTAATCCTTCTGCGTAGGATATTGTAGCTAAGGCTGTCTCATAATCACCAACCTTGAAGTAATGTAAGGTATCCTTAAGGTAAGCCTCAGCCAATTCAATCAATTCACTAACCTCCCCCCTACCATTAGTGCTGGTGCGTAACGCCTCAATAGCCTGCTCAACATTTCTAACATAAGTCATTACCCTATCAGCTAAGGCACTCATTAAATGCCTAATGTTGCGCTGGGTTAAAAACACTTGCGCATAAGCAATAAGTATCACAGTTTGCAATATTCACTTAACTACACCTAGAACCTAAGACCACATCATTAATGGTGGAGGTAACCCTAGATTTAACTTATTTATAGGCACCATCATCATGAGAGCTTAGAGTTAAGCCAAGCCATGATTAATGATGTTTATGCGCAAGCCATTAAACTATTAAACTCATCCAAAGGATTAACGGGAAATCCACATTATGGAAGCTTCATAATAGGTATGATGAATTAATTATATTACCCCCTGAGGGAACCTCATAATGCTTAAATAGTGCTCCCCGCTCTAATGGCTAATGCTTATACTGCAGGCCCTTGGCTTACTCATAATAATGATTGCTACCCTCTCATCAATGTTGTCCCTTTACTTTGAGGTTAAGTATTGGAGGGGCTTAAGGGATCCGGTTGATGATGGTAAGTACCCATCAGTTACCGTTATTATGCCGATTAGGGGTGTTGACCAGAATCTTGAGGGTAATGTTAAAAGCATATTGAGCCAGAAGTATCCTGCGGTTAGGGAGTACTTATTCATTATTGATGATGTTAATGATCCAGCCTATAGTTTAGTAAGTAGGATTATTAAACAATACAGTAACACCAGGATCATTATTAATAATACCGGCTCCAGTAAGGGTTCAGCCTTAGCTAGGGGTATTAGTGAGGCTAAGGGTGATGTAGTGGTTATGGTTGATAGCGATGCCTATGTTCACGATGAGTGGTTAATAAATCTAATTAACCTACTTAAGGCTGGTTCAGGGGCGGCAACAACCTACAGGTTCTATGTGCCATTAAGTGGGTTAAGCCTTGGTTCACTACTTAAGGCTAGCTTCAACATGATTGGGATAACCGCCATGCAGAATGAAGCCGCTAGGTTCACTTGGGGAGGCTCAACAGCGGTTTGGAGAAGCCTAGTACTGAAGTGGGGGTTAGTGAAGTACCTACCCCACTACCTCAGTGATGACTATGTTATAACCCACATGGTTCATAGGGAGGGATTAAAGGTAGGCTTCACGCCTAGGTCTATGGTAATTACACTGGAGGATTCCGGAGTCAGGGATGCGTTTAATTGGGCTGTTAGGCAGCTCTGGTATGTTAAGGTATATGGCTTTAATGGATTCATGCTCTACGCCGCATCCTATACACTATACGCGTTAACACTGCCAATAGCGTTAGCTTTATCATTATTCATTAATTGGGCCATAGTACCTGGGCTATTACCATACTTAATTGGGGTTGCTAAAGATTATTACAGGGTCAGTAGGATTAGGTCCCAGAAAACCTTCTACGCAAATAATATTGGAAGCAGGTACGCCTACGCTTTAGCTGCTGCATCAATACTCAACGTGTACTTCTCCTGGCTTACAATAATGGCAACAGCATTCACCAAGTCAATTAACTGGAGGGGTAGGGTATTTACAATTAATGATGTTAAGAGGGGTATTAAATTAAGGCCATTACCTTAACTCTTAAAACCAAACACCCATGAATCATTATCTTTTAATCACCAGCTATTCATGTTAATATGTGAATTTATGAGCTTCATGGGCCAATGGATTCAAGCCTCCAAGAACCATAGCGTAATAAGTCCTAGGCAATTAAGGTAAGCCGCCGTAATGATGAGCCTCGAAGAGTATTCTAATTAACCTGAGGGTAAGTATATCATTAGGCATTAGCCTGAGGTTAATGATATTGATTAATATTAAGCACTCGATGAGTTTTTACGTAGAATTACTTACTAAGTGTTCCTTAGTCCTATCCTTGTACATGAGGTATATTGTTAAGTCGTATATAATCTTCATTGATCCACTGATTATGAATGGTAAAGAGTAAAGGGTTAGAGAAATTAAATCACCAGCTATTAGTGATCCAGGTAAGGTACTAATGCTTCTCGCAGTGTTCGTTATGGCATTTGCAGCGACTCTTTCCTCATCATTAAATATTTGCGCCATGAACGCTTGCCGAGTTGGTACATCCATTTGAGAAACACTTTGCCTTAATAGGAGGAATGCTAGGCTCCCTAGAAACGTACCAGCTAGCGGTACTAGTATTAAGAATATGTTTGATACTAAATGCGTATACACCATGGCCCTTAAATTACCAATCCTCTCAGCTATTAATGGCGCAATGACCAGTGATATTGCAGTGACCACGTTAACAACCATGAATACGAGGCCCAGCTCCCTTAATGATACTCCATAGCGGATATAAAACCAGTATGATAAAAGTGATTGCGTTACCAACCCACCGCCGAAGGCATCTATGGAGAATAATATTGATAAATTCCTAATATCATTAATCGTAAGCCCACTTAGCCACCTCAATCCCAGCCTCCTCTTGGTTGTTTCAATACCATTTAATGCATTGTAGATAATGATCATTATTAAACCAGCGAGGGCGTAGAGTATGTACATTAACCTAATTATGTGAAGGTTATTTCCTAAGTAGGCTGGTAATGATGATGTGAGCGCCCCAATTGATGAAGCAGAGTAGCCAATGAGGTTGTAAACACCTAAGACTCTACCTAACTTATTACCAGTAAACCTAGGTAAAACACCGGTTTCAATTGATTGGAAGGGGCCTGCCTCAGTTCCTGTGGTACTTATGTTACCTATCAATAATGCAGCCGCTATTATTGGGTATAGTGAGGATGAGGACAATAATATGCCTGAGATGAACATTAGGAAACTGAAGATAATTAATAACTTCTTTCTGCCTATTATGTCACCAAACCAAGTTAGTAGTATATTTGAAAGTACATTGCCGAGAACCATAAGGAATAGGGAGATGCCGACATAAATTGGTGGAAAACCCAACATGGCCAGGTAGATAGGCGTCAACACGCTAACAATACCGAAGACAAATGTTCTTAGCCCTTTGATAAGTAAAATTAAGTAAATGCTTTTATTCATCACAAGCCAGTAAATGAATCATTAATAAGCTTAATGCTGCTGGGAACCTACCCGGTAAATTAATCAAATTACATGTATTAATCAATAATGAGTGTACTTAACTCATGAGAGGACTATGTTAGTTTAAGTACAGTTTAAACCTTAGTGGGCCCGCCGGGACTTGAACCCGGGATCTCCCGCTTTCTTGGCATACTGCACGTAAGGCGGACATCCTAACCAAGCTAGACTACGGGCCCTCCCTATTGGTCATTGACCAGTGGTTTATTAAGCTTTAACCTACATTTATCTTAAAATCACATTCATCCAGCATGCAGTAACTGAAGTAGGGTAATTACGCTGAGCAGCGTACATTAAATGAGTGGCCTTAGTATCATATTTAAATAGGAGGTGAGTATGAGGGTTCTTAATGATGTTTCATAGAGAGTTAGCGATGATATATGAGGCTAGTGGTAAAACAATAGTTGAATTCATCATAAGGCTTAATGAGGATAGGCCAGGCATATTAGCGGCTATCTCTGATGCCTTCGCTGAGAATGGGGTAAACATAGTTAATGCATCCTTTAATAGGTTTCAGAAGATGATTCACATTATTGCTGACTTCACCAATGCAATCTCCTCAATCAGTGATGTGGAGAACATGCTTAGGAAATTCTCCTTTGTCTATGATGTTATGGAGAAGGTGCTTAATAATGATGCGTACGTTATGGCTACGTTATCCATACCAACATTCAATAACAATTACGTATTAGCCATAGATCATGATGTTTTCGGAGGCCAGGTAACTGAGCCACTGTTAAGCATATTGAGGAGTATGGGTAAGAGAGATGGAGAATTAATGTTAAGTATGTACGGCTCCTTTAAGGCAAGTGAACTAAGCATTCTCCAATTAAGAGGCTTAGGTAGGGTTCAAGTGAATTCAGCCGGCAATACAACTATTGTTAGGGTTTGCCGCGAGAACCTTAATGAGGAGTTCTCTAGGCTAATTCTAAGTTACCTTGAGGGTTTCGTAGAGTTATTTAATATTAAGGCCCAGAACCAGGGTATTAGTGAATCATGCCTACAAGTTAAGATAACAGTATCCTAACTTACTGCTTACCTGCCTAATCAAGGGAATTCACCATGGCGGCATTATTAACTAATGTGCCGGCTTAGGAACGTAATTTAATCGAGTACGCATTTAAGGTTACTGTTAAGCTACTTAACGCCATAGCTAAGCCGGCTAGTTCAGGCCTTAGGGTTAAATTGGGTATTACGCCAGCTGCCACTGGTATTAGTGCTATGTTGTAGGCGAAGGCGTACAGTATGTTGAATTTAATATTGCTTACCACTGTTCTCGATAACCTTATGAGCCTTGGAATAACCTTAAGACTACTTGAAACCAGCACAATGTCTCCAGCTTCCTTAGCAACATCACTACCTGTACCCATTGCTATTCCTACGTCCGCCTCATTTAAGGCTACCGCATCGTTAATTCCATCCCCAACTACAGCCACTGAGCCGTATTTAGCCTTAACATCCCTAATAATCCTAGCCTTATCATTAGGCATTAGGCCTGCGTAAACATCATCAATACCCAGCACCTTAGCTACAGTATAGGCTGGCCCCTCAGCATCACCGGTAAGCATTATTGTTCTTAAACCCATTTCCTTAACCCCATTAATGGCGTCATAGGCATCAGCCCTTAATGGATCACCCACGGCAAGTACCCCCTTAACCACACCATCAATCACCACGAAAAGCGGAGTGTAGCCTTCCCTCTCAATAGCTTCACTTAATTGCTTGAATTCAGGACTTAAGCCAGCCTCCATACCCTTAACCAACCTTACATTGCCGACACCCACACTTCTACTGTTAATCACGGCAATGACGCCCATGCCTTCCAGTTGATTAAACTCAGTGGCGTTAATTGGCTTAATCCCCATTGATTCAGCGTACTTCACTATTGCTTTAGCTAATGGGTGGTTTGAAGGGTACTCGGCTGATGCTGCTAGGATTAATGATTCCTTATCAATAATTGCATTAATGACCCTAGGCGCACCCTCAGTTAATGTCCCAGTCTTATCAAATGCAATAACCCTAACGCCGCTAAGCTTCTCAAGGGCCTCACCCCTCTTAATCAATACGCCATCTTGAGCAGCCTTATTAATACCAACAACTATTGACATTGGGGTAGCTAAACCAAGGGCGCAGGGACAGGCCACAACCAGTACTGAGGCCATGTGTAGTACAGCCAAGTAAAGCGGAGCCCCTAGGCTAAGCCAAGCAATTAATGCTGCGGCAGCAGTCATCATAACTACCCAAGTGAAGTAGGCGGATACCTTATCAACAAGGGATTGTATCGGTAACCTAGCGGCTTGAGCCTCCCTGGCTATTTTNNCTGCTTAGCGAGGATTCAAGATTAAGTGTTTCAGAGTTAGCCAGTAAACTAGGTGTCAGTAAGGCTACTGCATCAAGGTTAATTAAGTCGCTTAGGGGTAAGGGTGTTAAATTCACTGTTAATATTCCTCAAAATTACCCAAGGGCATATATAATTTCTAGGAGAATGCAGGGGGAGGAATGCTATAGGCTCATTGATGGGAGATGCATGATTATTGTAGGTGCCGGTGGCTTCAATGAACTTATTAAGCTCATTAATGAGGTTAAGGGTAAGGAGGCAGTTTACATAGTCCTTGAACAATGCTCAAAAGCAATGAGGACATTAGCCACGATACCTAAGTTAGTTTGTGATTACTGTGGTGGCCCAATAAACGGATCACCAATTCAGTATAGGAGGGGGAGGAGGGTGTATTACTTATGCTGTAAAACCTGCTTAAGGGAGCTTAAGAAGAAGCTGAACTCCAGGGGACTTAATTAGGTTAACCTATTCAACACCCAGAATCCTCTTAAGTCCTGGATACGCTTCAAACAACTGCTCCTGCATGGCTATTGTGTAGTACTGTATTATTATCTCCACCATTAGTATTAGGCCTATGCCAGTGCCATATACACCTAATACATCCCCAAGGGCTGCAATTAAACCTGCCAGTAGGCCGCTGGTGAAGGTTAGTGAGTTAACGTACCTCTTCAAGTGCACTGCAAGTGACCTTGCGGATGCCCTGAAGCCTGGTATTGATAAGCCGCTTGAGACCATTGTCCTGGCCTGATCCTCAGCACTTAACCCAGCTAAGTTAACCCACAGGTAGGCGAAGACCACTGAGAGCACAACATACATGAGGATATGCACCACCACGTATTGTGGAGTAATGTTATAGGGCACTACGGTGAAGTAGTATATTAGGGATGAGGGGCATGGTTCATTAATTGTACCGAATTTAGCTGTTGTAATAACCCTTATGCAGGCTATTGAGTTCAATAATGCATTAGCATTATGGGGATTATAGGTTGTCCAAATGAAGTAAAGCCCATTATATATTAACGCCACGGTATAGGCGGTGAATATTATGGGTAGGACTGAAACGTACATTACCTTGAATGGGTAAGACATCTTATACCCACCGTACTGAACAAAGGATAGTGGTATCCTAACCTCCATTAACTCAACATATGCTATGAAGCCGCCTAATACTATTGTCGCAATTAACCCAACTAAGCCAGGTAGGTTGAATCTATACACTATGGATAATAATGGTACAAGGGTATGGGATACCACTGCATTATATATGGCGGCAACTAAGGCAGGTACAATACCCAGTAATTCCCCTGCACCAACAGTTACAGGTAGGAAGGTGGATTGGAATATTGACCTAATTATGCTTATAAGTATGAATAATGATATACCGCTCCCAATACCCCAGCCCTTGGATATTAGGTCGTCAAGTAGAATCACTATTACGGCTCCGAACAGCATCTGAAGCCACACCACGAAGGCTAATCCAGCATTAGCTACAGTTAACTGATGAGTTGACATTATGAAGGCCCCCTCAAACATAGCTATGATAATGGCTACTAACTTTGTCAATGCAGTGAACCTTGCCTGATCCTTAGGGTCATTTAAGTCAACATCCATTAATTCAGAGAAGGCCACAAGCTCCATTATTATGCCGGCTATTATTATTGGGCCTATACCCAATTGAGCCAGTGTACCATTGGTTGAGGCGAATATTATAGCCACCAGCGGGTTGAAGAGCGGGCTACTTGATGAAGCAATAATACCGTATAATGGTGTTACTGAGAGGAGTAGGTAAACTGTGGCCGCTAGGAAAGTCCATATTAACCTACTGCCCAATGAGACAGGCCTATTAGGCCTGGGGACAGTGGGCATTAGAGTTAAGAGCGGTTCCACTGACTCTATGAATCGCTTCGACGCCACAGTTTCACCTAAAATTACTGGGATTAATAAGGTTTATTAGTAGCCATCACAATCATAGTTGAATTAATGCGCCTTAATGCGGCATTATGCGCCCTGTTGAGCATTAACTGGCCTTATGTGGTTCAAATACCTTTCAAGTAACCCAGCCTGCTTAAGCAATTCACACACCCTACACACGCTTCCTGAGGTTGGGAAGCCGCAGTAAATGCATTTATTAAGCTTAACCTGCCCCTTAAACCTCTCATTAACCATCCTTGAGACTTCATCACCAAAGGAAACCATAGAGTACTTAACATTAGGGTTATCCCTCTCCCACCTGGCTAGGGTGAATTTAAGTTCATAGCGTGGGTTATTGTAGACGAATGGGCATTCAATAGTCATTAAGGGTATCCCATGGTAGTATGCGTATATGGCCACCTCCTCCTCCCTAATGAACCTCAGGGGCTTAATCCTAGGTATGAACTCCTCCTCAGCAATATCATTACTTGGGGCTGCCCCAAACCAGGCGAAGCGTTTAACATCATTACTAGTAACATTAAGGAGCACAGTCTGAGCCTCATCATCAAGATTATGCCCCGTAGCTATCTTAGTTAAGTTAAGCATCTTACCCACTATATTCATTGCCCTCCTCCTCATGACGCCGCATATGGTGCACATATGCGTGTTAACCCCCTTACTCCATAATCCCTGCGCAATATCAAAGGCAGTTACCCCAAATAATTCACTGAATTTAAATACCCTGTACTCAATGTTGAATTCCTCAGTTAACTTAGCCACGTAGTCAATTGAATTAGCCCTCCTAACGCAACTGTAGGGTTGCCCCTCATCAATACTAAAGGCTATTAAATCAGTATCCTTAGGTATCCTACCCAGCCTCCTTAACTTGCCTAGAAGGTACATGAGCACTAGACTATCCTTACCGCCGCTTACGGCTATACCAACCCTATCACCACTGCTTATTAACCTAAACCTCCTCACTGTTCTTGCCACAGTATCCTCAATGGAGTTGAATAAGCAGTTTAAACATAACCTCTCGCCACTGGATGCCTTAAAGTACCTCGCCTCCCTGACACCACACCTATCGCATAAAGTAACCATGCTACTGCACGGCTTCAATACTGGATTAAAATAACTTACTAAATTGTTAAACGAATATTAACATAATGATTAGTAAGCTTCACCTTTTAAGGTGGTAACCCGTCAGTGGAGTAGGAGGAGCCTAATAGTGAAAATAATAACTGCACACAGTAGGGGTGTTATTCTAAGTATTAATGATGCTAAGGCTAAGGCTACAAGTATAGTAACCAGGTACCTGCCCCTCACCTTAGCTAGAGGATTACTCACTATCATTAATGCAAGCAGATACACTGTAGTGAGGGTTACTTGAGTAATTGATGTAACTGCGTTTAGAAGTAGGTATAATGCGAATTGAAGTAATGCCGCCACTGGTGTTAGCTTACTTAAGCCAATGCGACCACCGTATCTGCCTCTTAGTTGAATAAGCATAAGCGATGCTGCGGCGAAGGGCATTAGGGATAGTAATGCCATAGTTTGAGGTGAATAGCCAGCCAGCATTAATATTGGTGAGGAGAGGAGTAGTGGGGTTGCTGTGAATGTTGAATCACGCCTAACAGCCAACCCAATAGCCATGGCCAATGCGGTAAATGGCGCCGCAATCAGTAACGGCAATTGATTACTGAGGCTTACAGTCATGAAGCCCACTATTAGTAGCCATGTTGAGGCTAAGGCATACATTGATGCAGTGTAGGCCCTTACTACCCCATTATATGTGAATAAACCACCCTTAATTAAGTAATGTTGAATTATTGGAATGATAATTAAGGATGCTGAGAGCGCGTATTCAGCCTTAATTAACCCCAGGCGTGAGAACACGTACGTAATGTATATTAACGTAGACACTGCAATATCATCACCAGCTTTAATTAATGCCGCTTCACGCATAGTGCCTTCACTTCAATATATTGATTTATAAAGATGGATACTTTAACGAGCATGCTTATGTATAGTAAATTAACGATAATGTTAATGATTATGGCATTCCTAATGCAGTGAAGCATAATAACCCAGTTACTGAACCAATGCTATGCCAACTATTCACATGTATCAGCAGGATAGTTACCTTAAGGAGGTGGATGCGAAGGTTCTCGCCGTTGACGGTAATAACGTCATTCTTGATAGAACTATAATACACCCAAGTAGTGGTGGTGTAGCCCATGATACTGGATTAATCATTGCTGGGGGTGAGCAGTATAGGATTGTAGATGCCTTACATAAGAGGGATACAGATGATGTCATTCATGTACTGGATAGGAATCCTCAACTTAAGTATGGTGATGATGTAAAGGTCATGTTGGATTGGGATAGGCGTTATAGGTTAATGAGGCTCCACACTGCATCACACATAATGGCTGGAATAGCTTACTCAAAGTATAATGCCCTAGTGACTGGAGGTGATATTCAACCAGATTACGCTAGGGATGATTATAGCCTCACAGCCAGTGGTGAGGAGCTTAGGAGGATATTTAATGAAATAGTTGCTGAGGCGAATGAAGTTGTTAAGAGGGGAATTGAGGTTAAGGTTTACTGGATGCCGCGTGAGGAGGCGCTTAAGGTACCAGGCATAGTTAAGTTAGCTGAGAGGGAACCGCCGCCTGGTGATAAGTGGAGGATTGTTGAAATACCTGGTATTGATATTCAGGCTGATGGTGGGCCTCATGTGGCTAATACTAGGGAGATTGGGGAGATAATTATTCAGAAGATTGAGAATAGGGGTAGAAATAGAAAGAGGGTTTACTTCACCATTAAGCCATAGATTGANNACTCGTGATTTTAAGTTCATGTTTAATAACCCTATGGTTACTCAATCGGTATGCCTTTAGCCTTAATTTCAGTTAACTCCCTGGTTTCAAAACCCTGCATTACTGAGATTATGAAGAAGATTATTGAGGTGGCTAAGGCTAGTACGTAGTCCCATGGATACTTTAAGTAACCCATACCTAATGAACCAAGGTAGGATAAGGCACCTATAACTATCATGTAGCCTACAAACCATGAAGCTGATGAGACCTCTAAGGCGGCGTAGGATCCCTTAGCCTTATAATGGAGGTAAAGCAGTGAAGCAATCATTATTACCGCGAATATGCCCCAGTAAATTGCGAAGCTTAACATTGACTCAATAAGGCCTAGATACATTACTGAGGCAAGTGCAGTCCAGTAGATTAAGGAGAATAATGCACCCTCCTTAACGCTTAAACTTAACTTACCCCTATACCCCAGTACCATTAGTGGTAAACCAAAGGCTGTGACAATGAATACGTACCCCAGGCTAGGCCACCCGGTTAAGTATATTAACATTGATGATGCAGTGAAGCTAAGTAGGCCAATTAACCATGGTGAGCGTACACGGTAACTCCTCCTTAACTCTGGTGCAGTCCTCCTAAGGACTACCAGTGATGAACCACCAGCCAGGTAATTAACCACCGTGGCTGTTGAAGATATGCTCACTATTTGATACCAGGTTGGGAATGGGAGTAGGAATAGGAGCGCCAATACCAGTGTGAATATTATTGAGAACCAGGGTGTTTGGAACCTCTTATGTAGTGAACCGAATAATTCAGGGAAGTAACCTTGCCTTGAGAAACCGTAGAAGCTCCTGGCGGTGGTACCAATGTAGACGCCCATTGTACCTGCTGGGGATATCCAAGCATCTATGAGTAGGATTACTGCAAACACCATTAATAAGGCAATGCCGCTTGTAGCTAATTCAGTGTAGAATGGTGAGCCAGCCCAATTAGATTGAGCAAGATTCTGCCAGCCACCTGGCTTAATCAGTATGGTGTATTTTCCCTGATTATCCTGTAGGAATATTTTACTCCAATTAATACCCCCAATGAAGGCGGCCTCTAATGCCACATATAGACCTGCAGTAACCAGTATTGATATTATTAACGCTAAGGGTACATCATGGTGAGGATTCCTTGCCTCACCCGCGTACTCTAAGGCCTGCCTAAAGCCCTCGTATGCCCATACTATACCACTTGGAATCATTGCACTAAATACTGCAGACCAACCTAGCGGCATGAAGCCGCCGTATGCCGTGAAGTTACTTGGATGGAAGTAAAGAGATAGAAGCAGTATTATTGTTAGTGATGGTATTATGAATTTCCATATCATTATTGCTGTATTAACTTTACTGAACACATTCACTCCAACAATTTGAATAAGTGTGAAAACTGCTATTAGTGCCGCTGCGGCGGCAATACCAATTGGTGTTAAGTAACCTGATGCTGAACTAAACACTGGTAGGTACTTGTTAGTATACATTATTATTGCCTCAGCCTCCATGGCCACTGTGGTTGCTGCACCTATTAAGTAGGCCCAGCCAAGTAGGTAATTTGATATTGAGCCATGAGCATAATGATCTATGCGAACCAATGAACCGGAGAAGGGTAGCATTGAGCCTAATTCAGCGTAGGCTAACCCAATAAATATGAATAATACTGCAGCTATTATCCAGGATATTAATGATGCTGGGCCTGCATATGAGGCTCCGGCTAATGCTGCAAATAACCAGCCGCTTCCAACCATTCCACTTATTGAAATGAATAGTAGATCACTAAACGATAATGTTTTCCTTAACTTAACCCTTGCCTCCTCATTATCGAAGGTTCATCAACCGGACCATTAGGTGCCTCTTTATAAACCTTTACTCATTACTCATGATAATGATTAAGGCATTACAACCATTAGTTAAGTAACAAGGTGAAGTTCACCCTGCAATTAATTATTTATTCTATATAGTTAGTTATACAAATCACACACCTATGACTAGAAGGGTTAAAAAGATAAATACTAGCGGGTCCCGTATGCAAGGTGAATTAGTGGATAAGTTCAAGAGGATATTTGCAAGGAGGGGTAGGTCGATAATATTAGCGTATGATCATGGTATAGAGCATGGGCCATCAGACTTCCTGGAGAACCCTGACTCAGCGGACCCAGCATACATAGTTAAGTTAGCTAGGGAGGCTGGTTTTGACGGGCTCGTACTGCAGAGGGGTTTAGCGGAGAAGTATTATGATGGGAGTGTGCCCTTAATAGTTAAGCTCAATGGTAAGACAAACCTATACACTGGTGAACCATTATCAGTAGCCAACTGCACCGTGGAGGAGGCCGTTAGCCTAGGTGCAAGTGCCGTCGGCTACACCATATATGCTGGTAGTGGGTATGAGTGGAAGATGTTTGAGGAGGTTGCTAGGATAAAGAAGGATGCATTGCGATTCGACATACCCTTAGTGATATGGTCCTACCCAAGGGGAGGTAAGGTGAAGGATGAGACTGCACCTGAAATAGTAGCCTATGCGGCTAGGGTTGCCCTTGAGGTTGGGGCTGATGCTATGAAAATTAAGTACACTGGCGACCCCAAGACGTTCTCCTGGGCCGTTAAGGTAGCTGGCAAGGTTCCAGTACTAATGTCAGGTGGGCCAAAGACTAAGACTGAGGTGGAGTTCCTGAAGCAGGTTGAGGGTGTTATTGAGGCTGGTGCATTAGGCATAGCTGTTGGTAGGAATGTTTGGCAGAGGAAGGATGCATTAAAGTTCGCTCAAGTACTCAGTAAACTCGTCTACGAGGGTAAGAAGGTTGAGGAATTGGCAGGTGAGGTGCAGTGAGGATTGGGGTATTAACCGGAGGTGGGGATGCCCCTGGTTTGAATATTGCTGTGTANNTCCTTCGTTAAGTTGGCTGAGAGGAATCATGAAGTTTACGTAATATACCATGGTTGGAAGGGGTTGCTTGAGAGGGAGGTTAGGAGGATATCATCACTGGATTTAGTGGACTTCGCCTTCTCAGGTGGAACATACATTAAGACCTCCAGGACTAATCCATTTAAGGATGAAGAGAGGGCTAGGTTACTTGAGAAGAATGTTAAGGAGCTTGGCCTAGACGTGGTTGTGGCCATTGGGGGTGATGATACGTTGGGTGCGGCCGGTGAGGCTCAGAGGAGGGGTATATTGAATGCAGTGGGTATTCCTAAGACTATTGATAATGATGTTTTTGGTACTGATTTTACTATTGGTTTTGATTCTGCTGTTAATGCTGCTGTTAATGTTACTGAGTCCTTTAAGACTACTCTAATGTCTCATGAGAGGATTGGCGTAGTGGAGGTTATGGGTAGGGAGGCTGGATGGGTAGCACTACACACCGGACTAGCAACAATGGCAGACGCAACACTAATACCGGAGAAGCAGGTTAGCTGGGATTCAGTGGCTAGGAGGGTTAAGGAGGCTTACGAGAAGAAGCATTGGGCTCTTGTAGTGGTTTCAGAGGGTATTAAGGAGTATGGTGGGCCAAGGGATGAATTTGGCCATGCTAGGCTTGGTGGTGTGGGTAATGAGTTGGCTGATTACATTGAGAAGGTGACTGGAATAGAGACTAGAGCAGTTATACCGGGGCACATAATAAGGGGTGTACCTCCATCAGCCTTTGATAGGACTCTAGCCATAAGATACGCCACGGCGGCTTATGAGGCAATTGAGAACGATAGATTCGGCATAATGGTGGCCTATAGTAACGGTGAGTTAACGCATGTACCCATTGTTGAGGTTGTGGGTAAGAATAAGCTAGTGAGTGGATACTGGTTAAGACTATATGAAACCTACTGGGGGGACTTAAACTAAGCATAATCTAAATATTAAAAATCATTACTAAATCAATATTACGAGCTTATTAACTTGCTCTTACCCATTGGTAATGGAGCCTTATAGGGCCTAGTGCCTCTCCAATAATCTTCCTCAACCTCTGGTGGTAAGTCATACTCCACCGGGTCCCTAACCCCATTAATCTTGAAGGCTAACCTACGCATGAAGCATGGCCCACAACGCCCACAGTGCTTAGGACCCTTATCATAGCAGCTCCAGGTTAAGTGGAGTGGCGCTCCAATCTCTAAGCCTAGCTTCACAATCTCATGCTTAACCAAGTGCCCTACAGGCATTAGTAATTCAACATGCTTATTTGGCCCCACTGCATAAGGCATAACTTGGTTTAGGAGCCTAATGAACTCCATCTCATTATCAGGGTAAGCCCCCGCCTCCTCAAGATTCACCCCAGTGGCCACGTAGTCGTAACCCATGGCTTCAGCAATGGCTACGGCTAAGGCTATGAAGACTAGGTTCCTTGCTGGAACCCACTCATGGGCAAACTCAGCGCCAGTAATACCCTCCCTCCTCCTATTAATCTCACCCTCACCAAGTAGTGGTGAATGCTTAATTATCTTGAAGAAGTCCATGTTAACCTCAAGTAATGGTACATTAAGGAAGTCTGCAATCCTCCTTACCGCAGCCTCCTCAGGCCCTTCGGCAATGTGCCCGTAATTAAAATGCAGTAGCGTTACATCATAGCCCTGCTTAATTAATTGAGTCGCCGATGTTGTTGAATCCAAGCCCCCACTGGCTACCATTAGCACCCTCTTCGGTTTACTTGAGTCAACCCTCCATAGGCTTAACCTACGCCACTCACCCTCCCTGGAAACCTCAATGACGCTGTAGGGTTCAATCCTCTTAACCACATTAGCCTCCCAGGGTGGTTTATCAGGATCCTCGAGGTAAGTGTCTAGGCTTGAGAAGAAGAGTGCATTCAATTCCCTATCCCACATGACGTATAGGGGCTTAAAGTTAACCGCCAACCATAACTTACCCGGCTTCCTCCTATCAATGATGGCTAATGCAAAGGATCCAGCAACTTCATCCCTTAGTATCCTTTGAAGGCCCTCAAGTGAGCCATCCCAAGCCTTCTCAAGGAGGGGTGGTAGTATTGATGAGTCTATTTTACTCATTTTCCTTATCCCATACTTACCCTCAAGCTCAACATCATTAGCAATGGTGCCGTTATGTGAAACAACCACGTATTCACTAATCATTGGTTGAATATCATTAATGCCCTTCTCCTTTACGTACTCAGTCGTTGGCTCAGCCCTATTATTGGCTATAGCCACCACCGTATCGGCATCCAGTAGCCTTGAATACTTAGGGAGGGTTTCACTGGCCCTACCCAGTGACTTAATTGACCTAATTCCCCCATCCCTACTCATTACCACAATACCCCAACTATCCCTACCCCTTTCCTCAGCCTTCATTACAATACTCCTTAACTTATCCTCAATACCCCTAATCCTTACTTCATCCGGTTCCCCAAATATTAACACGCCGCTAACTGAACATTCAACCATTAATGCAGAATTAGGTGGCAGGTTTAAATGCTTATAGTGAAGCACCGGGACGCTACGTTCCCGTGCCTGAATCACCCTTACTGATTGGGGATAAGGTTGAACCATACATTAACCTATGAACCTCACTAAGTAACGTTATGAGGGTTTCCAGAACCATCTTCTTGTTCACAGCTATTAATGGGGCAATCTTAACCTCAGGCTTAACACCCAGTATTGTCCTAATATCGTTAATGCTTACCTTAGCTATATCCTGCTTATTAGCTGCAATAATGTGGGGTGTGTTGGGGAACGTGTCTATGAAGTAATTATACATGAATACCGCTGCCTTAACAGACTCCAATGATGATGAATCAACCATAAATATGTAGGCATGCATACCCCTAGCCACAATCCTCCAAAGGAAGCTAAACCTCTCCTGCCCCGGTACACCGAATAAGTGAACAACAATATCATTAACCCTTATCTTACCGTAATCAAAGGCTACTGTAGTGGTTTTACCTACAGTGGGTGCATCGGTTTCAATGGGCACTACTTCACTTAGTGTCTTAACGAAGGTTGTTTTACCTGCCCCATAGGGTCCAGCTATAACTAGCTTAAACACTTTAACCAAACTCAATCACCCCTAACCTCCAGTTCACTTAATTTACTCCTGAAATAATCAATCAGCATTAATACATCTTCCTCTGTGATTTCATCACCCTCCACTATGACCATTGGTTCAATATTCCTAGCCCTACTCATTAATTCCCTACTAGCCTTAATTAACCTATCAACGTATTTATTAAGCAGGTGAAGAGCACCCTCCATTATGTGGGGTTCGGTTATGAATATTACCGTTAATTCATCGTTTTTAATGGCGTAAACGTAGGCGTTACTTGACTTAACCTTAACTTGACTAATAGTGTTAATCTTATTAATGAACACCACAAGTGATGTGACAATGGTCTTCAAGTCACCTGGCAATTCACTTGCAAGCACAACATCATTATTACTGAAAACTAGCACACCAAGTATACTAATGCCTAATTCCTCCGCAATATCTTTAACTATTAAGTTTGGATCCACGGTATTAATTCCCATTACGCTAAGGGCTGTATGGCTAAAGTAGTATATATGTTTTCCGCAGTATACGTTACATAAACATACGAAAGCCTCGCCCTTTAGGGCGGGGAGGAGGCCAGTAGTGAGTATGTGCTTGTTTTTGTTTAGGTAAATGGCTTCATAGTTAAAAGGAGCCTTAAGGTTCCCTAAGGGCTGCTAAGTATGCTTAAAATATCCTTAATAGTTAACTCACTGAGCATCCTCACTTGACCACGGTTAAGCATTAACCAGCCTCTATTAGTCTTATAAAACTTAACATCAGCCCCACCGGTAATAATTAACTTACTCACTGACCCAATGAAATTATTGATTAAGGTTAATATTGATTCTAATTCACCATCCTTAACCTCAACTTCAGCATCATACTCAAGTATGCCAGTGAAGCCATCATTACTCCTCTTAGCTACTAGCAGTTTAAACGTCCTACCATCAGTAATACTGTAGATTACCTTCATTGAACTATAGGTTAAGCACCAGTTTTAATCTTTATGCGCATACTCATTAATTAGCACTTTATTAATCTCTATATACTACATCTATAGTAATACGCTTAAATCATATATCATTAAGCCAGAATACTTAAAAAGAAGGCAAGAGTGGTTAAGTATTTGGTGAAAGCATGAAGAGCAGGTTAATAATCCTAGGCGCCAGTGCACTTGCATTAATGTTACTAATACTGACACTTACATCCTCGGCCACTAAGCCAATAGTGATTTCACACCCAATGATCAAGCAGAGTTCAACAAGTTTTACATCAAGCGTATACAGCTTAAATTGGGCAGGCTACGCAGTACCCGCTAAGGAAGGTACAGTAACTAGTGTTGCTGGCTCCTTCATAGTACCATCAGTTACCTGCACTGAACAGACAACTTATGTTGCTCTTTGGGTTGGGTTGGATGGGTATAATGATAGTACTGTTGAGCAGGCCGGCATACTGGGGGAGTGTGAGCATGGTGAGGCTCATTACTATGTTTGGTATGAATTCTATCCATCGGCTGCAGTATTCTTAAGTAGTATGACTGCAGCGCCTGGTGATAAGGTTTACATTAATGTAACCCACATTAGTGGTGATTACTTTAAGATAAACATAACGATTATTCCAATTAAGGGTAAGGTGGAATCATCCATTCTTGGTGGTTCTGTTAGTGGAGCTGACTTATCATCAGCTGAGTGCATACTTGAGAGGCCGATGGTTAATGGGCATTTATCCACTTTAGCCAACTTTGGGGAAGCTTACTATGGCCAGGATTACACTAATATTCTAAACACATGCTATGCAACCATAGGTGGAGTTACTGGGCCGTTTGGTTCATTCTCATCAGTGGTAAGCATAACTATGGTTAATTATAATGGTAAAGTATTGGCTTCCCCATCATCATTGACGCCAGATGGCTCAAGCTTCATAGTCACATATGGTTAAGCCATAGGTTTAAGGCTTAGTTTTAAATTTAAATTAAATTTTATTTAAAATTTCATAAATAACCATGATTTTACCTTAGCCTGCTTAAACGTGTTCAGGCGTAAGGTTTATTTACTCAATTCGGGTAACCCTAATGATGGGCATTACAGTGAAAAATAAGGAGGTTATATTGGCAGTAACCATTGCCTTAGCCATAATAGTTGCAGTACTTTCCCTACCTGATATACTTGAACCTATGGCAAAAAGCATAGTTAATTCAATGGGGCCATACTGGTTAATTGCAGTACTCATAGTTGGGATTATCCATGGTTTAAAGCCTGATGAGCATACATGGCCAATAACAGTATCCTACGGCTTAATGCAGAGGAGCATAATGGGCGTCATGTTATCAACAATGGTCTTCACAGGCGCATTAACCCTGGTCTGGACTCTCATGAGTGCATTAGTTGGCCAATTAATGAGTTTACTGAATATAAACGCCCTGAAACCTTACGTGGATGTAATAGTAGGGGTAACCATGGTAAGCGTTGCCGCTTACCTAGTTTTCGGTAATCATGAGGAACATGAAGGTGTTAAAACCGCCGACTTCAAGTTAATTTGGATTCATGGCTTAGCTGCAGCCTTTGGCGGCGACTTCATAATAGTGCTTGTATTAACCACTGCCCTAGTACCAGCAATGCCCATTAACCTATCCTTCCTAGTGGGTTTCATGTTTGGTTTTGGGTCATGGGTTTCCCAGGCACTTATAGTACTATTAGTGTATAAGGGCGTTATGCGTGGTGTGAGGGATTGGGGTATAATGGCTAGGGCAGGCAGGTTAGCGTTAGGAATACTTGGGGTTTTCATGATATCATTGGGGTTTTTCTCAATGTTCTATGGTTAAGCCTTACAATAATGCTTCTAAATCCCCCACTGCCTCCTTTGTTTAACGCTATTTGTTTAAGCCTTCAGTGGGCGTGAATTGGTTAATGAGTGTAATGCCAAGGCTCATTATTATCTAACGTTGAATTAGGGATAACTAATAGCCCAATACCTTAGGTTAAGGAAAAGGCTACTTCTTACTCCTCTTCTTTGACTTCCTGGACTTACGCCTACGCCTCCTATGCTTCTTAGGTTCAGTGGTGGGTACCTTGTACTTAGCCACCTCCTCCCAGTTCACTGAATTAAGTTTAGTAACTATTTCATCAGCCAACTTATCAGCCTCCTCACCTAATTCGCTCCTATTCATTGTTACCACGATACTAACAACCCCATTAGCCACCTCACCTTCAATCCCCAGTACATTCCTCAAGTATTGAATAAGCCTATCAGTGGATACGCCCTGAGGAGGATTAATAATTATCCTAACCACCTCTCCATCAATCTCCCTGCTTACTGAATTCATTTAAGCCATCATTGGGGATAGGTTTATAACGCTAAGCCCATTAATTAACCATGGTTAAAGGGAGGAAGAAGGGTAGGGAGGAGGGGAAGTCTGCTGCAATAACCTCATTCCTACAGCCTGAGGAATCGTCAGTGAAGGAGGCTAATGTGAGTGAAGGCGTGGTGGCTAGTGGGGGCGGGCAGGGGGTTCAATTAACTGGTGTTGAAAATGAGGTTTATGAATTCATTAAGTCCAGGGGTACTGTGTCTAGGAAGGAGCTTGAGGATTGGGGTAAGGTTAAGGGATTAACATCAGCCCAGCTCTTCGGTGCGATATATAGGTTAAGTAAGCTTGGTAAGGTGAGGAGGAGGATTATTAATGATCAATTATCATACATAGCCGGTTAACCATTATTACGCTTAGGGGAGAGCACCTTCTCGTAGACTGGGCACCCGTGGCCATGGTTGAGGCAGAATTGCTGATAATACCTCTGCTTCATTTGAGGCCAAAGCTCAGGGGGTAGTAGGACGCACCTTTCACCATCAGCCGTCCTCTGCAGGAATATACACTTACCCTGCTGCATACGCATTACTCCCCATAACTCCCCTTTAAATTACTTGGCTAAGGCCCAAGGGCTAAGCCATCACCCCTAATATCAGAGTACAGTAACTTAAACCCATTATTAAGTAACGCCAATATGCTAGCCACGCCAGTGGTGCCTGGGTAACTTAACCTAGTATGCTTAACGTTAAGGCTGTTGGTTTCATACCCATCCTCCACCAGTAGTTCACCACTGCTCCATAGGAATCTAGGCGCATTCACTGCATCAACGGGGTTCATGCCGTAATCAATAATGTTAGTCACTATTAAGGCATGCTGCTGCGGCCTATAGTGTGCACCTGAAGTACCTAAGGCGTATTTTAATTCCCCATCCTTAGTAATAATTACTGTTGATAAGGTGTGCATGGGCCTCCTCCTAGGCTCCAGGGCATTAGGCCCACTTAACGAGAAGTCTGAGGCCCTATTATTCAATGTAATCCCGAAGTTAGGATCAGTCACCAGTGAACCAAAGTGGTAATAAAGGCTCTGTATACCACTAACCACATTACCATAACCATCAGCCACAACAAAGTAAGTAGTATCCCCAACACCACCATGTAAGCTGCCTTCACCAATACCCTTAAGGAAGCTTAAGTTAAGTAAATCATTAATCGGTACGTTGATAAACCTGGGGTCACCAATGAACATGTCCCTAGCCCTGTAAGCCACCTTGTATGCCTCAATATGATTCATTATCCTATCAACCGTAAAAGGCCCACTGGGCTTATAATCCTCAAGGAGCTTAAGTATCATTAATGTTGTTAAACCTTGAGTATTAGGTGGAGTCTCATTAATAGTGAAGCCCCTATACTCAATGCTAACTGGCTCACCCCATTCAGGCCTATAATCCCTAAAATCATTAATGCTAAATACACCACCCAGCGAATTAACGTGCGCAATAATGGACTCCCCTATTTCACCACGGTAAAAAGCATCATCACCCTCCTCTGCAATCAATTCAAGTGCCTTAATTAGCTTAGGCATCTTAATGATGCTCCAGGGTTCGGCATTAATTGGGTATGCTGCCTTAAAGGCATCATCAATGGCATTAGAATCAACAACACTCCTAACAGCCCTAATTAAACCAGGGCCAGCTGGGAAACCTGGCTCAACTGCCTTAATAACATGATTAACTAGGCTACGCCACTCAATGGAACCAAGCCTCCTCCACAATGAGTATAAGCCAGCCAACATACCTGGGACCACTGGGGATAAGGGGCCCCTCAACGGTACCTTACTCAACCCCCTGGACTCCAGTAATCCTTTACTTAAGCCAGCTGGAGCCCAACCAGTCGCGTTTAGGAACTCTATCCTACCCCTATTAGCATCATAAATTAAGGCGACTAAATCAGAGCCTAAACCACCCAAGTGAGGTTGAACCACGGCTAAGGTTAATGACACAGCCACGGCGGCATCAAAGGCATTACCCCCACTCCTCAATATACCTGCACCAACACCACTGGCCACGGGGTGTTCTGAGGCTATTCCACCAAGGTTACTAACCCACGGTGGTTTAATGAAATAACCCATTTTAAGTATGCGGGATAACTATATTTATACATTTTTAAGTAAGCATCATCAGCAGGTGATCTATTGATACTAATCCAAGCCCAATTAAGGCTAAGGCCAATTATGCAAGAAGCAGCGTATCAAGCTCTACCCAAACATATACCCCCTTTGCTGCCTTAAACATTAGTTCAGTCCAACCCCTTGGTAATGGAGCATTATAAAGCCTAGTTATGTAAAGAATAGTGGTTATCACCATTTCCAATGCCAGTAACAACGCTGCAATCCTAGTCAGGAAACCCACTATTAATGCCAAGCCACCTATGAATTCCAGTAACGCCGTTAAGTCAAATAACGCTCTAGGTATTTTGAGGAGTTGAGTCATTCCATCTCTCATGGTTCTCTTGGACTGGCCCATTAGTTTAGGGGCTCCATGAAGTTAACGCCAACGAAAACCTCAGTATTAATAATGCTATGCTACTCACCAATGAAGCGGGAAGCCTAAGCTTGGTATAGGAGAGTTGGTGTGTGGTGAGCCTAANNCACTACCCAATGCTGGCGCTAGGGGGCTGAGCAATAATACCAACCCCATGAAGGGCTCCAGAGAGATGATAGATAACCCCAGTAAGAACCAAACCCCCTAAAGCCAAGAGGGAGCCGTCAACATGTAGCCACTGACGTACCAGTATTAGGCCTAGGAGGTTCATACTTTATACCCCGCTGAAGTAAGGTAACCAGGAATGCCCAGTAACCAAGGCATGGAAAATGCTGCCGGTGACCAAGTCCAGCCAAAGTAGGCTGTTTCGAAGGTTAATCCAGGTGTTTGTTGGGCGTTAATCGTTGGTATTAAGTATATTACCGCCACAGCGGCTACTGCTATTATTAACAGGATTACCGTGGGTGTGGTTCTGTGCATAAATTAGCGTATACTTTACTTCTTTATAAATTTTATCTCAATGCTTGCATATATCTAATGATTAATCAAATAATTATCCATATTACT
Organism: Caldivirga sp. UBA161; assembly: GCF_002506515.1. Taxonomy (GTDB): domain Archaea; phylum Thermoproteota; class Thermoprotei; order Thermoproteales; family Thermocladiaceae; genus Caldivirga. The sequence continues at coordinate 19,245 of NZ_DAXS01000013.1, read as the reverse complement.
ACAGTATTAATTACCATGGCTACTGAGCATGGTAATGCTTAAAAGGCTCCTAAGCCCACTTAACTCATGGTTAAGTATACTTGTGGGGATGCCTTAGCATCCGGTATACCGCTTGGTGGTATTGGTACTGGTGGTGTTGAGTTGGATAATGATGGTAGGCTCATTAATGCTAGGTTTGCTAATAATTGGGCTTACCCCATTAGGGTTTTGAGGGGCTTCCATATTTTCATTAAGCCATCTAATGGCCCTGGCTTCTTCATGCATTGTAGGGTTAATGTGCTTGGCTTTGAGGGTAGGACTACGTTAATTGATTTAGAGGGTCGCTGGCCCTTTGCCTGGCTTAGGGCATCTAAGGACGGCATTAATGTTGAGGTTGAGGCATTCACACCAATAATACCAGGCAACCTAAAGGACTCAACACTACCGGTAATAGGGTTTACTATTAGGGTTAAGGGCTCTGATGCATTGGCTGTGGTATCAATGCCTAATGTGGTTGGCACTAATCCAATTGGTAGGATTAATAGGAGTATTAGTAATGGCGTATTATTCACTAATACTAAGGCTCCCGATAATGATCCAGCTAAGGGTGATATGGCTTTAATGGCTAAGGAGCCTAAATTCACTATTACTCAACACAATATTAATGCTAAGCCTGAGTACGTTCTTAAGGCTAAGGCGTGGAAGGGTGGTTTTGAGGATTCTGAACCATGGTTAACCATAGATAAGGGTAACATCCCCAGCGGTGAGGAGCCTCATGAGGTTTCAGGGCTTTGGGATGACCCAGTAGGCTTAATTGCCTTAAATATACCTAATGGTGGGGAGGCTAGGTTAGCCTTATCCTGGTTCTTCAACGGTAAATGGCACCTATATAATTATGGCCACTATTATGAGAATTTCTTCAAGGATTCAAGTGAGGTTGCTGGGTATATGCTTGATGAGTTTGATAGGCTTAGGGCCAGTACCCTTGATTGGCAGAGTAGCCTAATAGACCCCACACTACCTGACTGGCTTAGGGATGCGGTAATTAACTCAACATACATACTAACCACCAGTACATGGCTTACGAGGGATGGTAGGTTCAGTATTCTTGAGGGTGTTGAGAATTGCCCATGCCATGGAACATTATCTGGCGCATGTTATGAAACTGGTTCACTACCAGTGGTGTTAATGTTCCCTGAATTAGAGAAGTCGCTCATACGGCAGTTCACGGAGGTGATGAGGGATGATGGCTATGTGCCGCATAGCCTAGGCATATATAGCCTAGATCATGTTGAGGATGGTACAACAGCACCACCCAAGTGGAAGGACTTAAACTCAACATACATACTCTTAACCTATAGGTACTTCAGGAGGAGTAATGATGTTGGCTTCATTAAGGAGATTTACCCCAAGCTTGTTAAGGCCTTTGAATGGGTCCTAGGCCAGGATAGGGATGGGGATGGTGTACCGGAATTAAGTGGTGATGGGGATACTGGCTTTGATGCAATGTCTGTTAAGGGTTTCGACAGCTATACTGCCAGTTTATGGATTGCAGCCTTAATGGCCATGGGTGAGTTGGCTAGGTTAATGAATGATGAATCAACCTTAAGGAGGGTTGAGGCGACTTTAATTAAGGCTAGGGATGCTTATAATAGGCGTTGGCTTGGGGATAGGTTTAAGGCCTGGGATGAGCCAGATATGGATAAGGCATCCTCCCTAGCCCAGGCTTGGGGTGAGTGGTGGAGCCTAATGCTTGGCTTAGGCCACATTACTGATGAGGGTAAGGTTAGGAAGGCTATGGAGACTATAATTAGGGTTAATGGCTCATCATCACCCTACACCACCCCTAACCTTGTTGATGAGGATA
>NZ_DAXS01000013.1:16140-17371 GCF_002506515.1 Caldivirga sp. UBA161 | reverse complement strand
CGCAATGATGAGTGTTGCCAGGGAGCTTAATGTGGATGGTTGGCTTAACGTTGTTAAGAAGGAGTGGGATAACTTGGTTAGGCAGGGCTTAACATGGAATCAACCATCGAGGATAGATGGTAGGACAGGTAAGCCTGACCCCGAGAGGGGTTTCCTAGACCACTATATTGGTAGCCCAGCACCATGGAGTTTCACATACAGGTACGCATTAAGCAAGTTGAGTGTTCATTAATTGCATGAGTATTTAAGCATGCGGAAGCTTAATTTAGCGCCTAAGGCTTAGGTAAGTGATGATTAATGGAATAATTACGTTAACTAGGAGTAGGAGATTTAGGAGTGTAGACTTCAATATTAATGGTGTACTTGTATCAGCAATGATGATTGGTAAGGCTTATAGTGGGTTAATTACTGTTAAGGGTTCCTTAAAGGTATTGGAGAGTGGTGAGGCTAGGGAGCTTATTGAGCATTGGGATAAGATTACTAGCCTAATAATTAAGGTCACAGGCTCCAACTTCTACACATTTTCAGGGCCCTTTCAGGCCGGTGAGGATGTCATTAAGTTTAATGCGTATTTTGATGTCTTTAAGAATGTTGAAGTAATCATAACACCCAATTACTTACAGTTAAAGCTTCCAGACTCACGGAGGAGGTTTAGGAGTAGGGGTGAGTTATTGAGTAGGTTGGTTAAAATTACATTAGGTACATTAAGCAGGTACTCTCAAATTCATTAAGCCTGCTGCCTCTGCTGGGTCTTAGCCTGCTGGGCCCTCCACCTAACACAACCACGCCCAGTGCACTTAGATCCGTAGAAGCCAACCTTCTGTCCAGGTGATGCATTCTTCTTAACAGGTGTACCACCTTGCTGGTGGCTACCACCACCATGTGGGTGTGCGTAGGCGCTCATTGCCTTACCACGTACCTTCGGGTACTTCCACGCCTTAGTCCTAGCCCTATGATACTTGCTACCAGCCTTAACGAAGGGCTTCTCAATCCTCCCACCACCAGCTACTATACCTATTGTAGCCCTAGCCCTTGAATCAACCTCAACCATCCTCCCGCTGGGTAATTGAAGTAGTGTTGTTGAATCCCTATGAATCATAACCACACCGTAGGTTCCACTGGACCTCGCGTACTTCCCACCATCACCAACCCTCTTCTCAACATTACACACCATTGTACCCTCAGGTATTTTACCAATGGGCATCACGTTACCTGGCTCCACCCTGGCATT
>NZ_DAXS01000013.1:0-16070 GCF_002506515.1 Caldivirga sp. UBA161 | reverse complement strand
TTTAAACCTGTGACGTGGACTAGTTCCTTAATAATCCCCCTAATGGTGTTCTTCAATTGATCCTCACTGAATTGAACATACCTAAGCGGTGCAACCCTCCTCCAGCTGGGTGACCTAAATTGTGAACCACCTCTACCAGCCCTCTGCACCAGTATCTTCTTACCCATTAATTATCAGGAAGTACTAAATGTGGGCTTTTTAAAAATTAACGCCTCTTTTAATTTGGCTTACGGTGGTGGGCTTAGGTAGCTTAGGAGGCCCTTTGATGATGATACTATTAATGCTGGTATTGGTATTATAATGCCAAGCAGCATTACGGCAGTCATTAATGCCACAGTGTAGAGTACCATTCCGGAGGGGGCCTTGAGGCTTAAGTCCCTTGATAACCTCACGTAGTAGGGTACTGATATTACTGAATTAATTACTAGGAATACAGCTAACCAGAGCCCCATTGGCCCTAGGTAAACCAGTGATATTATGATGAATAATTTACTCCAGAATCCAAGGAGCGGCGGCGTACCTATGAATGATAGTCCAAGCAGGTAACTGTAGATGCTGCCCTTATAATCACCCTTAATTATCGTGAAGAAACCTATCTTACCTGCCGCGTTAACCACAAGCTGCATTATTAATCCAGCTAAGGCATATGTGAGAACTTGGCTTGATTGAGGGACTATTGCTGGTGCATTAATTAAGGCTGCTGCAGCTGCAAGTATGTAACCCATGTTAGCTATGCTGGAGTATGCTAGGACCCTTGAAGGCTCCCTGGAGGTTAATGCACCTACATTACCAATCAACATGCTTAAGGCTGACATCACTGCCGTTAACCAGAATGTGTAGCTCACGTAGAAGCCCCCTAGGCTTGTTAGGATTGGGTACATTAACTTAACTAGGACTATAATTGGCATTATCTTAATCGTTGAGGCTAATACTGACACTGGGATTGGGTCACCTGCAGTGAATACGTCAGGCACCCAAATGTGCATTGGTGCCGCACCAACTTCAAGCATCACCCCAAGTAGGGCTAGGGTGTAGCCTAGCATGAATAATGGTAGTGATGAGCCAATGAAGTACGCCGACAGTAGTACTACTGAACCAGTGAAGAAGAGTACTGTGGCTATGACGAAGGCTACTATGGCCTTAATGGCAGCATCCATGTTTTCAGGCTTAGCGCCAATCTGTATTATGAAGTATGATGCTACGCTTATTATCATGAATAAGCCCAGTAGGAACCCGAAGTATGAGGCTATATCCACTGCACTGGAGCTAATCGGTACATAGAGGGCGTATGAGCTCACTAACCCTACTATAGTCATTAGTGCGTAGTCAAGCCCCCTGTATTGGCTATTACTCAACACCTTAAGGGACAGTATATTACCCACCACAATTATGTCTATTAGTATTGGGTAAACCATGTAGTTGATGTTAACCCATAGGTCAGGTAGTAGGAGTATTATTGCAGGTATCCAAGCATACTCCTCCCTCCTAAACGCCAGTAATGCAGCTGTAACCAGTATTGTTCCTATTACTGATGAGACTATTACTTCAATGTACTCAACCATACACCATCACCAGTATTAGCACTATTATTAGCATTACCACTGTTGCTAAGTAAATATACCTAATGTACTGGTTCAGTAAACCAACCTGAACCCTCCTAATAACCCTTGAGAAGCCTGTGAATAATGATGGTATCAGCGTGTTGAAGAGCACATCAATACCATGGCTTATTAAGTAAGCGAACTCTATGAGGGCCCTCCCAAAGCCTGCTAAGATAACATCCATGAATGCCTGCAAGTAATACCTGCGTTCAAAAATAGTTGTTAAACTACTTAATGATGGTGCCCTCGGCTTAATGAGTGCAGTAATGAAGATTACCCAGAGGAATACGCCAATACCCACTACGTAGGCGTCATAACCCGGTTCAACCAATATTGATGGTGCATGTATGGTGAATGGTACTGCCACTGTGGCTAAGGCTACAGTGGCTGTTAAGGCGTATGAAATAGCCATAAGTAATCCACCGTGCCCAGGCTCCTTATGCTCCACTCTCCCTCCCTTAATGAAGTTTAGGGAGGTGAACCTAGCTAGGAAGGCTACATAGGCTATGCTAGTAAGTATCAGTAGGGTATATGATCCCCAGCCCACTGTTTGGCTTACACTGGAGACTAACTCATCCATTGAGGCGTGAATCCAGTAGCCAGCTAATGGTGGAACGCCTCCCAGGGTTATTGCTGCTGCTATTGTTGAGTAGAAGGCTAGCTTCATCCTCTTAGCTAACTCAACATCACCCACGTTAAACCTAGTCCCAGTCTCATGAATCAGGTGGCCACTGACTAGGAATAATGTAGCCTTAGATAATGCATGAATTATTAAGTATAGGAAGGCAACTAGTACTGCTGCGGGAAGTACATACTCACCAATAGTTACAACACTGCTTAAGTAAGGTGTAGCAGCCGTTATACCCATCATTAAACCCAGTGACGCCATTGTTGAGCCAGCTAAGATAACTTTCCTCTCATCAATGGCTAAGGCGAATAATGAACCAAGCAGTGCTGTTAATAAGCCAACGTAAATAACCACTAGGTAAGTTAACAGAACCCCACTTGATGTTAATACCCCTGCACCATATAGGGATAAGGTAAGCCTCATGAATACGTAAACACCTGCAGCAACCATTGTGGCTGAGTGAAGTAATGCGGAAACACTTGTTGGGCCAGTCATAGCTGTGAGGAGCCAGTCATTAAATGGGAATTGCGCACTCTTAGTGAATGGACCCAGTAGGAAGGCGATGAGAACTATGGCTGTTCCAATAGTACCCAATACGCTTGTTAAGTGCCCCCAGTTTATCATGTTGAAGTCTAGGCTACCCCCAAATATCCCTATTGCCGCTAAGGCACCTAACATGGGCATATCACCAAACCTTATTGTAACTATAGCCCTATAGGCTGCGTAGGATGGCGTAGTCCATGCTGGTTTACCTAGCACTGTGTCGCCTAGTTTCCCAACGAAGGTTATTTCATCATCATCCTTAAACCAATTACCTATTAATGCCCATGAACTTAACCCAAGCCCTTCCCACCCTATGAACATTAGGAGTAGGTTATTTGAATAAACGAGTAGCAGCATTGATGCTGCGAAGGTGTTGTAGAAGAACCAGAACCAGCCAAGCCTATAATCATTAGCCATATACTCTAGGCTGTATACACCTATTATGAAGGCTAACCAGGCGGTTAATAATCCCATGTACCTACTCAGGAAGTCAACAATAAATGACACATGCATTGTGAATACTCCTGGTACCGATATCCATGGGTATGTGTAAATAATGGCCCTCATTGGGTATGCAACCGCTATGTATGTTGACGCCAATGCCGCTACACCAAGCCCAATGACCGCTAGGTACTCCAGTGGGCGTGCTTTACGGTTATCCTGCTCAATGGACCAGTACACTGATATTGGTGAGGCAAACAGTATAGGTATTAGGGTCATTAGGGCTATTAAGGCGGGAAGAATGGACTCATACATGAGTTATCACCCATATTGCACTTAGTATTGAGTGAACCAATGTTGTTGATATAGGTGGGAATAATAGTATAACGCTCGTTAACCCGAGCACATACAGTGGCACCACTAATTTATTGCTTGGCTTAGTCTTAGTGTAAGGCCACCTAGGCTGCCCATAAAAGACCTCCTTCAACGCCCAGAAGCCGTAGGTTCCAGTTAGTAGGAATAGGAATGCTAAACCCACGAATGCCCATAGTGTGCTTAGGCTGAAGCCAAGTGTTGTCAATAAACCCAGGAATAGGAAGAATTCACCCAGTAACCCAACAGTGAATATGCCTGCCAAGCTCATCCAACCAAGTAACGCTGCACCACCTATTGATGGTATATAGTTCTGGAGCCCACCCATTTTTGACATATCTAGTACATCGTATTGAACAATGATTGCCCCAGCGGTCATGAAGAGCACTGCTTTACCTAATTGATGGGCGATGAAGTGTAATGTTAAGCCCACTATACCGTATGTACCTAGTGTTAATCCAGCTAGTAGGTAAGCCATGTTAGCCACCGTGGAATACGCCAACAACCACTTGTAACTATGCCTCTGCCTAAACACTGCAAAACTCACCAGTATGCCGCCTATTATTGCGTAGGCAAGTAGTGGTATCCTTATGGATTCTATGAAATATGGGGATATTAAATATATTCTAGCTAATATGTATGATGCTAAGCCAACGACCGATATTATTAATGCCGCAACTGGTGTGGGATGCATACCGTGCGCCCAAGGTAACCAGACGTGTGGGCCGTAGCTTGGCAGCTTTATTAACATGCCTACTAGTATTAGGGCCCAGGCCACAGGCGGCACGTACTTTATGGCAGCTAGGTTCATTGTCCCATTGGTTAATGCAACCATAATTGCACCTATTAGGAATAGTACGCTGGCGATGTGAGTGTAGACGAAGTATAGTAAGCCTATCCACTGCCTAGTCCTCCCATAGCCATCATAACCGTAGAAGTATATTAGGAGGAATGATGATATTAAGGATACTTCAAGGCCTATGTACATTAAGAGTAGGTTATATGCATACACTATCCACTCCATTGATATGCCACATAGTATGAATAATGGGTAATATATGTTGAATTCCTCCTTAATGCCTAATGCACGGAACCTATGCTCCATGTATGGTTCTGAAACAATGGATATCATAGCGGTGACTAAGGCTATAGTGAATCCAAATGAGTTGCTTAAGCCATCATTAATAAGGTACATGCCGCCTATTGGGCTTGGTAAATTACCTAATGGAACCAGGTAATCAAGGTTAGCGAATATGCCATATAGTGAGTAGGCTATTAACGGTATAAATGATATTACAGCAGTATAAAGAGATGCACGCTTACTTAGAACTGCAGTTAATATAACTGCCGCAATTGGAAGTGATAGTGAGAATATGAGGATTGGATCCATGTGAACTATCATGCCTTATCACCCCCAGCTAAAATACTCCTTGTCTCAATGTTCCTCCTCATTTTATCCACTGTTAAGATTGCTGTTATTAAGGCTATGAATTCAGCAGCTGAGGTGATTACACTAATAGTAACTACAATGAACGCCAAGTAGGGTTGATAAACATACAGGGCTACTGTTGTTAGGAAGACTGAGTTAAACATTAACTCAAGGCCTATTAATAGCCTAATTAAGTCCCTTGAATTAATAACTACCGCTAAGCCTATTGATAGTATTAGTATGGCTGTGGCTATTAGGGATAAGGCCTCGCCAATCATGACTGGGTCACCTTCAGATACCTTATTGTTATAGCCATCACCATGGATAGGAATGATACCAGTAGTATAAGTAACATAGTCATACCACTGCTTAATACATCATGAGCTAATTGGGCTGGACTTAGGCTAGCAGGCTGCAGTGGAGTTGAGTAGACTGACTTAAGGGCTATTAGAGATAACACCACTATTACTAAAGCAACGCCAATCCACTTACCCTCAACACCAGTGTATGCCACAGGCCTCCTGTAGGTTGCAGCAAGCACTATGGTTATTGTTATTGTTGCACCAACGTAAATCATTACTATTAACACAAAGGGGAGCACACCGTTCATTAACAGTAATGCTGTTGCAGATAGGCCTGAGGCAAGGGCTAGGTATAGGGCTGAGTATAAGTTATCCTTGGTTAATAGTACAGCCAGTGATGAGATCACTACTAAAACTTCAACAACCACTAGGGCTAGCCCAACATCAGTCACATTCATCACCTCCAATTACTTTACTTAAATTAATTGCCTCTAGGCTTCTTTCTACATTAAAGATTTGGCATTGATCATTACTGAGCATAATATGGCCATCACGATATTTGTTTTTAAGTATTTCCCAATAACAATGCTGAAATACGTTTTATTTAAAGGAATAAGTTTACTACTATGGTTAATTCCACTACATTTAGTAAAGCATAATTATGGTAGAAATAGTGAGTACACTATAATACTATATATGTATCGTATTAAAATAGGAGTAGTAAGCATGAATCATAATTCTACCCTATTATATGGCTCATAATCATGTTAATGGAGTAAGTACAGTGTTGAACTGCATTATTCTTAAAGTAAGTACAGGTAATCATCATTATGAAGAATGCTGAGAAAGCGTGTTGAGTAGTTTACTACGGTTACGAGAATGGTGAAGGCCACTATGGTTCACCCATTAGGCATAATATTTAATAATGCCCTTAATTAAGTGTGTATGTGAGTTCCACAGTATACCTAGTGTTGGATGCCTTAGGCATAATTGCGCTTAGGGATGATGGCTCAGTGGTGGATAAGCTGGTGTATGATTATGACGCCCAAAGGATAGCTAACATGCTTAATAACATTGAGGTTGGTAAACCCACCGATGAGTTAGTGGGTTTCATTAATAGATTAGCCAAGGCGGGGGTTTCCACAGTTTACGTGGAGCATAAGGAATTAGCCAGGAACCTGACCAACATAATTAAAGGTATTGAGATTAAGGCTGAATTACCCACTAAGGTAGGGAGGTTATTTAGGGAGGAATTTTGGAGCAAATACCTTAAGGAGATTTACGGGATTGAGCCCATTGAATACATTAAGAGGGTTAATGAGGTTTCAGTAATTCAAACAAGGCTAAAGTTAAAGCAGGCGGCGGAGAGGAGGGACTTATTCATAGCCCAGGCAATAAATTCAGTGGATGACTTGGATAAGGTATCTAACCTAGTAGCCTCTAGGCTTAGGGAATGGTACGGGATACACTTCCCCGAGTTAGAGAACCTAACGAGGAATAATAATGAATACGCTGCGCTAGTTTATAAGCTTGGGGATAGGTCCAATTACACTAAGAGTAAGATAATGGAGGCCCTACCTGAACTCGGTGAGGAGAGGGCCAGTAGGATTGCTGAGGCTGCCGCTAAGAGTGTTGGAGCATCAATAGTTGAGTGGGATCTCCAGCAGATTAGGTCGTTAGCTAAGCTTTACCTAGATATGCAGACCATTAGGGAGAACTTAACTGAGTACATTGATGATGCAATGAAGGATGTTGCACCAAATATTAGAGAACTTGCGGGTTCACTACTTGGTGCTAGGTTAATTGCATTAGCTGGAAGCTTAATGAAGCTGGCTCTAATGCCTGCATCAACAATTCAAGTCCTAGGGGCTGAGAAGGCATTATTCAGAGCACTCAGGGGTAGGGGGAGGCCGCCTAAGCATGGTGTAATATTCCAGTACCCGGACATATTTAGAGCACCAAGGTGGCAGAGGGGTAAGATTGCGAGGGCTCTTGCGGCTAAATTAGCCATAGCGGCTAAGGCTGATGTATTCACAGGCAATTTCATTGCACCTAGGCTTAAGGAGGAGTTCATGAGGAGGGTTCAGGAGGTTAAGACAATTTACGCCAAGCCACCCCCCAGGAAACCAGCAGCTAAACCTGCGGCTAAGCCTCATGGTAAACCTGAGAGAAAACCCGGTAAAAAGTAAGAATCCTTAAATTAAGATAATACCTATATACTCCCCTGGGTTAAGCCAATAATGTATTATGCATTATTAGCAACTGGATTAGCTTACGTAGCCATTACGTTGATGGTGTACATTAAACCCATTAATAGGATTGATTCAGCAGTGGCTTCATTAATTACAGGCATTAATAGGCCCAGGCCATTGGACTATACTGCAATACTATTGACTAGGTACGGTAGATTCTACACATGGGGCCTCGTGGATTTGGGGCTACTGGTATTGAGGCTATGGGTTCCCTTCACTGAGTTAACATTATCAATAACGTTGGCCTACATTATTGGTGGAGTAACTAGGTTACTTGTGAGGCGCCGAAGACCCTACGAGGTCGGCTACGGTAAGCCAATACTTGCAGCCAGCGGCTTCTCATACCCCAGTGGCCATGCTGCTGTGACCTTTAGTGGTGCATTAGTAGTACTCATGGTTCTTAATAAGGCTGTATCATTAATACTCTTAACTGAGGCAATACTGGTGGCTGCATCTAGGGTTTACTTAAATGCACATTACTTAACAGACGTAATAGGCGGTGTACTGCTTGGGTTAACCTCAGGGCTACTTGCCATCACATTAACCCCAATTCTAATCACATTACTCTAGGGGCTCCACCATACAGTGTGAACGCTGGACTACACTACTTCAATGGAATGGCCTCCCCCTCTTCAAATTCGCTTTCACTTTTCGGAGGTGCTGCGCAAATGCGTTGATACATTGAGGGCCACTCACTCTACTTGACTACGGCTGTTCAAGGCTAGGAGCCTACATTGCCTATGCAGCAATGCAGAACGGCAGGACGTGAGTCATAATACCCTATCCAGTGGCACCCATCAAAGTGGGGTAACCTGAGACCTCGGTGCCTCACCTCCTTCAAGGCGGGGAGGCCAGTACTTTACTAGCCCTGAATAGTACTGTACTTAGGCTTAAATAATGTGGTAGGGGACTTATGCATAATTGGAATGAACATTACAAGCCCCGCGGCTCGTCCCCAGGCTTCATAGGGGGGATCATACCCCTCTTAGCCTGGTCCAGTTACTGCATCGGTTAGTGTTTTATAAATCTTTAGTTTAGTTAAAAACTAATGCATAGGGAGGGGTTAAGATGCCCTAAATGCGGCTCAACCAAGGTCGGGATAATTGCCGGTGGTCAATTCCAACTGAAGTGCCTCGAATGCGGGTACGTGTGGGTACCTAACCTGGTGCCAAGTGGGTACATTGAGGTTAATGGAAAGCTAATACATTGGACTGAGGTTGAGGCTGCTAAGGAGAAGCTGCTAAGTGAACTTAGGGAGGTATTTGAGAATGCTGGCGACTGTGAGCGCATTAAACCCATACTAGCTAAGTACAGTGGTACACTTGATGCAGAGAGGATAAGTAGGGTCGTTAAGAATGCCTTAACTCAAGCGGAACCTAACCTAAGGCTTAAGGGCCAGTCCTTCTTGGATAGGTACAGTAAGGCGGTCATAGCGTGTGTTAATGAGTACTTAAGCTCAATTAAGGTTACTTAACCGGAGCATTAAATGCACCTTAGGGGCTTAAATTGAGTTTATGATATTAACTAGGTAATGTATTAGGTATGATTTATTTTCATAAGTTAAATAAATGTTTAGATTTAAACTATGAATTAATCTGATTAACTATTAATATTAGACTTATTATGTCTTAATATCAGCACTACTATAATTATGATTACCATAATTGATACTGAAATTACTGTGAATTGGCCATTACCCATAACCTGCCTCATTAGGGTTAACGTACTGGCTACGGTACTAGTCATTATGCTCACTGAGGTGGTGGTTAGTGTTGAAATGGTGGTTATGGTTGAAGTAACCGTAGCAGTGTATGTTATGGTGCTTGTGGCTGTGCTTACTGATGTTAACGTAATCGGTGCTTTAACTTCATTAATTAAATCAATGTTAATGATTGTGTTCACAGATGCGTTAATGGAACCTTGTATTTGATTCACTGTATAGTTAACTGGTGTTTGAATGACATATTCATATACCCCAGCGGGTAGTAGGAACGTTATCTTACTTGTATTACTCACCTTAGTTACACCACCTAATTCAACACCCCACTCCTTACCATTGGGTAAACCACTGGCCTTAAAAGTAACCTCACGGTAAGTTACATTACTAACGCCTACCCCTGAACCAAGCGGCGAATACTCAATCACAGTAAAGGTGTAGGTTCCAGGTTCATTAATTGGTATCATTAATAACCCATTGTAATCAGTGGTATTCCTCATTACTAGTGATCCGTTAAGAAACTCACTTAAAACAACGTTCGAAACATTATAATATTCCGGGGAATTAATAATCCAACTAATCCTCACTGATGATTGAGTAGCATTGAGACTTATTAATGGTTCATTAATCTCAAGGGGTTGAATTAATGCGGTTAGGCTTGATTCATTAAAGTACTTTGTGGCGTTTGAAGCTATTGCATATAAGTGATTACCACTGGCGGCAGCCTCAAGGCTAATTACTAATCCCACTGGAACGCTCCTAAGTTTAATCAGGGAGCCATTCCATAGGTACGTGAATAACCTATTAACTGATGCTGCAGCAATAATTAATTTACCGCCTTTAATCAATGGGTAAACTAGATTAATACCATTCGGTAATTGCATTGATGCATTAATAATACCGGTGAGCCTAAGAGTCTCATTAGTGAAGAGTATGTAGAATTCCCCATTATTGAAACCGGCATCAGTTGCATTAACTAGAGGAATTATTGACCTATTCTTAATGAGTATTAGGGAACCATTAAGTAGCTTCACAATGATTACACCATGCCATGCACCGTAAATCATGTATAAGTCTGGAATCGAGTAATTTACCACTGGTTTAAGGCTACTTAGGCTATAGGTTAGGATTAATGTGCTTGAGTAATTGAATCCCCTACTCCATATTACGTAGATGTAATCACCATCAGTGAAGTATGATAATGCTAATCCACTTCCCGTTACGTTAACTGGCTTAATCCACTTCCCATTAATTAGCCTAGAATATTGAAGCACTATGGTTAAGTTACTTAGCGTATAGTTTGACGCCACTGGCACAGAGTCCCACAGCATTATTAATGAATCATTAGTAACGAATGCGAATGGTGAAGCAACCCCAAGGGAATGTATGTTAGGTAGCGGGGCTTGAGTGGCTACCGTATTGTTAAGGATTAAACCATTAATCCAAGCCGCATCACCCTGTGCATAAGTGTAGTAAACGTATGTTAAATTACCTACTGATGCTGCTGAGTAACCGTAACCGAATGGTAATCCATTAACCAATGTACCGAGGGTTGAACCATTAATCCAAGTAATTGGGTCACCGCTACCACTCTGGCGTGAATTGGGCTTAGGCTTAAGGCCACATATGTTCATTGGCCTTAATGATAATGATGTAGGAGCGTTAGTGTTGTCAATCACTGGATCTGGGTTACCCCACTGGTATATGACTCCAGGCCCCAGTAAGTTAAACGTGAAGGTTTCACTGAAGCAAACTAAGTTAAGTGAACCAAAAACCTTAACAACACCGGTTAAGTTACCTCCCCTAACTATGCTACTACCTGCCTGAAGCCCAATACCCACTGTAACAGTACCACTTAAGCCGGTGGAGAAGCCGATGCCATTATATTCGCCACTTAATGCTGCACTCACAGTGAATGGTACACTCACTGAGCCCTCAATTTCACCAACAGTTAACGGTATTCCACTGAATAATTCACCTGATGGATTACTGGTTGGGGTTAAGTAAACGTTAACGTTGGCATTAGCGCTCACTGTTAAGGTTACTGTTAATCCTATGTTGATGCTGTAGCCGGCGAGATTAATATTGATACTCCATGGGGTTGGTATTATGTATGAACCTGATATTGATGCAGCGATTTCAACATCAATATCATTGAGTTTAATGCTCCATGTAGTGTAATTAATACTTAAGCTACCTACTGCTGATACGGCTAATTGTTCATTAACCTTAACTGAGGCTATACTACCGTTCAGGCTTTGTGAAAGTGTCCCATTAATAGTCATACTGCCCCTTGAGCTTAAGGTTACGGCAAGATTAAATTCAATGGGCATTGGATTAAGGTTACCGCCAACGTAATCAGTGCTTACATCCTCGTCGAATGGACTCCACGTAACGTTAACGGTTAAGCTTACCGTGTATGAGTTACCGTAAAGTGAATTACCCTGGTTCTTAAACGTCACCCTACTCGTCACCTCAGCGTCCTGAAACGTAAAGGAGTATTTCCCACTTAATGCAACCATTAGGGATGGTACTTGAACCACAGTAATGGTGTAATTCCTAGTGAATGTAATCAAGTTGTTACCTGCCTTATAGGTTACGTAAGTCACTAATTCATTTACACCAGGCCGCAGATCACCTACATTCACCACCGCTTGCCAAAGGCCAATAGTCTTATTATAGGTGAAATCAAGGATTAGATTACCTATTGAACCATTAACCTTAACTGGTGTTAGGCCACTATACGATGCATTAACGTAGAATGTATTTGATTCATTAAAATTAGTGAAGAAGTAGCCTGAGTACTGTGAGTATATGCTTAATGCCGAATGCTTAAATACTATATTAAAGGTTTCAAATAGGCTATACCCGTTATTCAATGAACCACCAATGTATATTTCCCCAGTTTCATTGATGGCGTAGTAATTATTACCTGCATTAACCCAATACTTATAAGTACCTTCAGGCAGAGTGAAGGTTATCTCATCGGTATCGCTTGAGTTGAAGGCATCATAGTTTATTGTTGTTCCATTAAGCATCACACTCCACCCCATGCCCTGAGGTAAACCAGATTCAATGAAGATAACATAGTGGTTAGCTGGGATTTCACTTATGTGAACTGAGGTGTCACTATCATTAACCTTAACTACTCCACCCCGTGGTAAATCTAAGTAACCGCAGATCTTGGGTGGGGTTTGAATCAGACTCCAGGAGTAGTTGCCGTTGGCTAGGGTGAGGCTTAAGGCGTATGAACCATTAGCTAGCTGGTGTGGTGAACCGTAAAGTTTTCCACTGCCATTAATGAGCGTGATAGTCCATGAGCATGAGTCCGAGTTACTTATAAACCAAACTTCATACTTAGCGGGCTTAAACACGATTGACACGGTGGGATTATTATTGCTCACACTCACTGAGCCACTTGAGGGTGAGGCCACATAGCCATTGCTTGATACTGTGTAGCCGTATTGCCAATTAACCAAGTTATTGAACACTATTTTATTAGCCGTGGAGCTTTCGGTCCAACTACTGGTATGTGGTGTACCCTTGATAGTCACTGTGAATGTTAACGTAACACTCCACTTAGTGCCTGTAGGTAATCCGGTTTCAGTGAATGTTACTGAATGAGTCTCAGCGGTGAATGATATTGGGACTGTTACGTTTTCACCATTAACCGTCACACTACCTGATGATGGTGAAACTGAGTAGCCATTTATTGAACTAACGCTAAAGTCATATGTGCCATTATTAACGTAGAAAACTATTGAATTACCGCTGGAGGATTCAGTAACCTCATTATTAAGGGTTATGGACCATTGGGTACCCTGGGGTAGCCCAGATTCAGTGAATGTTATGGTGTACTCCTTTGGTGCTGACACTCCATTTTCAGGTGAATTTTGACCTAAAGCTAAAGCATTATTAATACTAAGCATGATAATGAAGGTAACTGTTAATAGGATTACTAAGGTAAGTTTACCGTATTTTTTACTGTTCAATTAAAACTCCTCGTGAAATCATGCGACTCACTTGATTTAATAAAAATGTATATTAATAAACTTTTCTGTATAAAGTAAATTAGCAAAATCTTTCAAATTCCTTTTTAACTTAAATAAAGTAACTACAGTTATGCAAGTAATGCAGTAATTATAATTAATGAAACCATAAGTCAGTAAAGTTTGGTTAGGAATGTGCATTATTCAAGAGCTATTTAATTAGCTTGAAATTAAACTTCACTTCTAGATAATACTTTGAGAAGTTTAGTGTAGGAAATAACGCCTCAGCTTCATGTATCATTAACATGAGTTACATGTTTCATGCGTAAGTACAGTAGTACTAAGTTAAGGTTAAGGAGTTAATGATGGGAAAACTTTATATGACCAAGTTTCAGTAAGACAATATAGCCGGGGTGGCCGAGCCTGGTCCAAGGCGCGGGACTGGAGATCCCGTCCCCGCAAGGGGGCCCGGGTTCAAATCCCGGCCCCGGCATCATGCCTAAGGTCCCTCAACAATCAGGGCTATGACAATAGCCAGCATCATTAGGCGTTAGGTGTATTATTAGGAAGCCAGCTTCATAGGCTGTGTCAGCGGCTTTGATTGAGGGGAATTACGTTAACGTAACACCCATTATCATTGCATTATTCGGATTTGGCAACTTCGAGAATGTGCTCAACGCTTCATTAATTATGCTTACTGGGAATGATATGTAAATGATTGTGCCGTAACTCAACGTCACCGTGAAGATGATAGTAGAGGATAATCATTAAGTTGCCGGGTATGGTGGCGTCATCATTGTAATAGCCAAGAAGCTCATAATCAGCACCACTAAAGCCAACAATAGCACCAGGGAGGTGCCTAGGCATGAAGGCAAGCCTCACGGTAAACAATGAAACAGCCCTACGGTAACCATAAGCAGCCTAAACCTCAAGCTCATATTCATTAAACGCTCATGGGGCTNNATTAAGCATTAATGAGGCCTATATTGGTTACCCACATAATGTTAGCCATGATAATAATGAGTATAATAATATTTAGTAGTATTTAGGAAGATAATCCAGTGGCTGATTAATGTACTTAAGGGGAGGAGATCATTGTGGCAGCTGCTTCCTCATTATTCTCCTTATTGCTGCTTAATTGCATTATTCTACGCATTGGAACTATGTTTTGACCCAGCACGCATAGGCCCCATAATGCGTTTATTAACGGTGAGTAGACGTTTAGGCTTGCGTAAACTATACCAACTAGGTTACCTACAAGTAACTTCCCCTTCTCAACCTCATGTATCCCAAATATTGTTAAAAGCAATGGCACTATGTAGCTGTAGGCAAGCGATGAGGACCAATAGGTTCTATCAAAGAAGATTTGCTTACTCATACCCTTATACCATTTATTTAATGCATCCCTTATCTGACCTGGCTCCGCATTACCCTTAAAGTATTCATCAATTAGGTGAATAACCTCACTATAGGATCCCCTCTCCACTTGCCTAGCCTCCTCAACACCCTTTATGTATGGTTCCATTATTAGAAGTGAGAACGGCGTTGCAGCAATAGCCATGGCCCCCATGATTGGGTTTAACTGGAATATTGTTGCCAGCGATACTGCAGTTGTCAGAATGTTAGGTGTAAATGTAGTGTACATGCCTCCAATGTTCCACATTACGAAGTCAACATCACTAGCTAATCTACCGACCATGTCATTTACATTAACTGGGTTCCTGGAACCATTTAACTCCATTATAACTCCATTCTTAATATTAACAATAGCCTTAGTTACAGTGTTCCAAAAAGGCCTAAACAACCACTCAGTGGCTGCATATATTATTGTGGTTGCCAGTATCATTAATATTGCATTCATTATGCCACCCTCCCTCATGCTTAATGAACCTCCTGAGGCAGAAGTCTCCAGTGAATTAACTAGGCTGGTTAAGGCAAGGGGCATTAGTGAACCCGATGCAATAGCCCTAAGCACGAAGGCTATGAAGGCCACAATAAAGCCTGAGTTAATCTCCCATGAGTACAAGTACCTCCTGTAAAACCTCCAGGTTAAGTCAAGTACCTCAGTGATTTTCAGCTTCATAGATTACAGCGTACTTAATAAGCGTTTAAATACCTTGAGGTTAACCAGCGTTTAAAATGAGATTAAGCTTTTAAGGTAATGCTTATGCACCCAGTATGGTTACTAGGACAATTGAGGAACTCAGTGCAAGGTTAGTTTTCGTAATGGCTAGTTCATTCCGAAACATAAAGCCACTTAACTGGGATACGGTTGGTGATGGGAAATTTAAGTTGAGCGTTAATGCCGGTAATTCAAGTGAATTAATTGTTATTGGTTATAAGGGTAGTGCCTTGGTTAGGCTTGATGGTAGGCCCTACTTTGAGTTAGATGGCTACCATAAGGCCATCCCCTTACCCAGTGGTTCACATATAGTGGAGGCTGAATTCACCCCCTACGCTGCCTTCGGTGAATTGGTAGGCATTAACGCCGGTAAACCTTACCTGGTTACTAGGGATTACTCTGCCTTAAGGTTTTGGGCCTACGCCTCAAGTGTTCTTGAATTAGCTAGGAGTATTAATGATGATGCTGTTAAGGTTGAGTTACTTAAAGCCTTAACTGAGGCATTCAAGAAGGTTCCCTTCACAAGCGTCTCAAGGGAGCAGTTAATACTCACCGCTGAGCTTTATGGAATGCCTTGGAGTGAGAGGATTAACCAAACCATAACCCAGGACTTAGATAACGTCTACACTGAATCAAGTGGCGGTAATTTTGATGAGGCTCTTGGTGTTTTGAGG
>NZ_DAXS01000057.1:4851-6046 GCF_002506515.1 Caldivirga sp. UBA161 | reverse complement strand
GCTCTATGAGGAGGCCGTGAGGAGGGGCATTGATGTTGGTGATTTCGTTATAATGGCGCTTACCAAGGCCCTGGACCTAGATCCTGGGACGGCAGTGAGGGCTAGGCTTGAGTTAGCCGTTAAGTACTTGGATGAGGGTAGGGGGTTAGTTGATAAGGACCCAGTGCAGGCTAGTGAAAAGCTGTATAAGGCTGCTGAGGAGTGTGTTAAGGCGTTGGCACAGCACTACGACCTAAGGGACGTGTTGGATAAGGTCAATGAGAGGGGTAGGTGGACCGTGACTGAACTCGAGAAGGCGGTGTTGGCAATATCGAGGAGGCTCGGGGATTGGTTCGGGGAGGCATGGGATAGGGCATGGGTCCTACACGTGTGGGGATTCCACGAGGCGAAGCTGGATGCCGAAGACGTGAGAATTAGGCTGCCGAGTATCGAAAAGATAGTTAAGGAAACCCAGGTGGCGGTGGGTATTAGGGCTTAAACGGCACTATGGTGATTAATGTATTGATAAAGATTAATTAACAGGGATCCCTAATATGCATATATGTGGGTGAGTAATGCACCATCCAATGTGGTGGCTAACGTTGCGCAAGAGGCTCCAGCGGCTGTAATGACAACCACAGCGTACTACGATGCATCAGTTGAAGTAGCCTCCATAAGGATTAGAGGTGGTGAAGTGAAGTACGTAATTGAGGGTAATGGTGATTTCGCAATATTCGCCGACGATAGTGGAATATGGGCGATAGACCTTGAGGTGAAGAGGTGGGTGAGGGAGTATAGTGAGGTTGTGGATATGTTTAGGAGGGCTAGTGTGAGGGTATATGGTAATGTCCCTTGATGTTGAGGTGGTGGAGAGCCGACCAGGCTTGATTGAGGTTGAGGATTATGCAACGATTAGGTATAGGATAGTTAGCGTTAAGGCAGCTAAGGTGGGTAATGGTTATAGCATAATGGCGTCCATTGATATATTCACAAGGTTCAGTAAATAGCCGCAAGTAATCGGCATATGTAGTGCCGGTAACATACCCTACAGGCCAATGCCCTTCAAGGTCAATGAAACAGCCTACGCTGTGGTTAAGGTTGAGGGGAGGGTGTTTGAGGTCTTTGTGGAGCCCGTAGTCGTGATGGTGGCGGATGGCCTCATAACCCCCATGGGTGAACCATGTGTAGCAATGCACACGGCAGTTGGGTGGATTGC
>NZ_DAXS01000057.1:2777-4791 GCF_002506515.1 Caldivirga sp. UBA161 | reverse complement strand
AGAGCATTGAATTGGAGGGGAGGAGGGTAACTGTGAAGTATAAGTGCAAAACACTACGAGTCGTTATGGCAAAGGCCAAGAGTTGCCTCACTATAGTTACAATATTTCCAGACCCAGGGCAGGCTCCAGGCATTGTGGTGGGTTGAGTTGATTAAACCTGCATGAGGGCAATTAGGGTAAATGGAAATGGGTGTAAAGCCCCTTGAGGTACCTAAGCTAAATTATTACCATATAATGCCTTTAATGCGCCTTAATTCTTCTTAATGCCATTAAGGTGGCTAAGGCTAGTATTGGGGACATGGATACTAGGTAGTTTACTGGGTATTGGTGAATACTGTAGTATATGCTCATTAATACTGCCCTATACTCAACCTGGAATCCACCTAATGCTGGGATTAAGTAGGCTGAGGGGCCTATGCTGCATAACTCCCTCAGTAGGAGCATGTTACTGCCTTTACCCAGTAGTGAGTTCATGAATATTCCTGGGCTTGATGCAATAAGTACATAGCCGCCACCGTACCTGGCTACTGCCATTACTGTGAATGGCCCAGTTTCATTGCCGGCTATGCTGCTTAAGCCGGTTAGGGCTATTGATGATGCATTACCATTAATCTTAATCACTGTGGCGTTGTCGAGGACTATGAACATTGGGGTTATGTTGAGGGGCCTATAGCCCTTAACCACGGCTATTGGGAAGTACTCGTTGATTGAATTGAATAATGGATCCTTAATAACCATGCCTGTAACCGTTACGTTAACGCCTAATTCACTGAGTAATTGATTAACCGTAGGTAAATTACCTAAGATAACCACCACACCACCCTTAAGCAGTAGGCCCCTGAGGGCATTAATGTAGGCTTCAGGTAATTTAACGAGTGGGATTACGAAGACCACCCTACTTCCATTAACCTCAAGTGGGGTGTAGATTGGTTTTAGGCAGGCCTTAACGGCCATTGAGTATCCATCCCAACCACTATTGCTTGGGCTGTAGGGGGCTGTGTAGGGGTATATGTAGGTGATTAGTAGGGCTAGGGTTAATGATAATGCAATTACTGCGTAGAGCCCCCTCACCTATCAACCACCCTGCTTAAGTAGCCTAACGCCCTCTCCACATCATTAACAGTGGGTAATTTAGGTGAGTATAATGCCTCCTCGGCTATGGCTACTAAGCCCCTAAGCGACTTAACGGTATCCTCATCAGTAACCCCAGTTACCTTACTTAAATACTCCCTAAGCGTCTCAANNACCAGTGTAATTAACCCCAGTCCTTGAGGATACTACATCAATCGCCTTAGCCAAGGCCCCAATAATAGCCTTAACATTAGGGTCACTTAACCTGGCCGATGGCATAGCCCTCTCAATAGCCTTAACCAAAGCCTCACCACTAGATGTACTCACGCCGATTACCCTAGCCCTACGCCTCCTCCTAATCACCCTGGCTCCAAGTAGGGTAATGGGGGTTACTGAGGCCACTATGGCTAATTGAAGTATGTTAATAACAGTAGCCTTAATGAGTACTGAAGCCCCCATTACAGGTGGGTTGGGGCCTATGGTTACGTTTAATATAATTAACCCACTACCCTGGGTAATAGGTATCTTCACAGGTACTTTAACTGTGGGCGCATTAATTATTAGGCTTTCATTAATTAAGCCATTGGGTGAAGTTATGTTAATGGGGATTGGGTGAATCCACGGCTTCACGGTTACCGTGGCCTCATTATTGAAGCCTGGGAATAGTAATGGGAAGCCTACTTTAATCCTTGGCTTAACCCCAGTTACGTTAACGCTAATAGTGTAGTTAACCGGCCCGTAGCTTAAGTAGGGCTTAACCATTACAGTAATGTTGATTAGGCCAGGCTTAAGTAGGCCTGTGGGTATGGTTATGTTGAAGAAGCCCCCAACCCCAGTGGTTGCGTTTAGTAGTAGGCCGCTAGCATTAACCACAATGACTCTACCTAAGGGGCCACTCACGTTACCCCATAGGGACAGTGAATCACCCCAGGTTACAGTGTAG
>NZ_DAXS01000057.1:0-2673 GCF_002506515.1 Caldivirga sp. UBA161 | reverse complement strand
TTGACTTCATAGTAGCCGGAGGCATTTGTTGAGGCGGTGGCCACTGGCGCATCATTCACCATGATTAATATGTGCTCATTGGGTAGGCCTGTACCGTTGCTTAAGGTTAACCTACCGTAAACCAGTAAGCTTGAACCAATTAAGGCACTACCACTGCTTAGGCTAATGGTTACTGTAGTTAAGTTAGCCCCAGTGACATTGGCTAAGGTGCCTACTAGTTGATTAGCTGAATTACCTAAGGCAACATTAATGTACTGGGCGATCATAGCCTTAATTAGGCTACTGATGTTTAATCCGGCTAGGGATTTAGTAATATTGATTATTGAACCTAAGGCGCTGGCGTTTATTAATGGTAATGATGGTGCAATTAATTGAATTAGGCTTGAGCTTACGTAACCGCTCTTAACGTACTCATTAATAACGTTAATCAATGGCCCAGCGTCAACTGGTGGTGATTGACCCATTGAGTATGCTAACTGAGCCGCGTTAAGGAAGTTAACCATTAGCGTTAATTTAGCTGAATTAATGTGGCTTAAGGATTCATTAAACCCAGCCAGTAATTCCTTAATATCATTAATGCTTATGACTTGTTGGGCTGATTCAGGGTTAATTAGGCTTGGGCTAATAGTATGCACCCAAAGTGGCTTGGCGTAGGCCATAATAATCACTAATGCGGCCACAGCCACTGCAGTGTAGATTGAGTTAAGCCTCATGATCCCACCTAACCCAGTATCTGCATCACCTTAATTACAGCGAAGTACGTGAAGGCAGCCACCAGTAATGCCGACATGATGAAGTGAATCCTCCTAACCCTCCTGGGCATTGGCTCAGCAAGGAGCATTGATGTTAAGTAAATTATAGCGTATATTGATAAGTATACGCCTAGCGACTCAACGTTAAGGTACTGGAGGAAGGCGGTAATAATGCCGGTTAAGGTTAATTGAATTATTAAAGCCTGCTTAAGCATTATTAATCACCCCAAGCCTAACCAGTAGGCTACGCCCACTTGTGGACTCCTCCTTAATCATTATTGGCTTATTGATTACTTCAGCAGCCACTGAGGCCACTATTGAGGCTAGTGTTGAACCTAAGGCAACCCTGATTATTGAGTCACCGTAGAGGTCAATGGGCCTTAAGCCACTTAACCTAACGGCAACCTCCCCACCTGACTCAGCCACATCAATACTCTTGGCTAAGGATAATTGATTAACAATACAGTTAGATAAGGATACAGTTAAGTCACTGGTTAAGGCGCCAGCATCCCTACATATGGCAACAGCCCTTGAACCCGGTGATGATAGTAGGAGCCCCCTTAAGCCAGGCCCATATATGGCTAAGGGCTTACCAACAACGCTTAATTTACCCACCTTATCTATTGGTGCCGAGGGTATTAGTACGCTTACCTCACCATTGCTTATGCTTGAGGGTAGGTAAACACCCTTATTAACTAATCCAGCTGACTCCACTAATGCAGCCACATTATCCCAGGCCGCTGAGGCTAAGTGTGCTATAACCTGCTCCAGTGAACCCTCATCCCAGTAAGCCAGTAAGCCAACGGCAATCATGGATAAGCCAATCATTATTAATGGCGTTAAGCCAGGCTCAATGTAGCCGAGGACTATTAATACTACTCCAAGCACAATTAGCGATGGGGCGGCGTCACTATGCACAGTGGGTTAACCATGGCCTCCTTTTAAACTTAATTAAGTTTAAGGTAATTAACGCATTTAAAATACGGTAAAGCAGCCACACCTTAATGCAATTAAACGCCACTGCGCTAGCAGCCTACGGTAAGATAATTGAGGCAAGTAACCTAGGCATTAATGTTAAGCCTTATGTTGAGGCCTTTAATAATGCCTTAAACTACTCCATGAGTGGTAATGATGATAAGGCCATAGCCTTACTAACAGGCATTAACGTTAACTTAAGTAGGCTAATTAGCGCCAAGCTATACACCATGGCTATTACTGCAGCCTTAATTGCAGCATCATTGATTACTGTATTAGCCCTAGTAATATTGTTTAGGGGTAGGTTAAGGGATGCTTTAATAAACTTAATCACTAATGTTTGGCTTAGGCTGAGGGGAGAGGATTACGTGTACCTAAGCAATACCCCCAGTGAGGAGGTGGAGTACTTGATTGGCATAGTGTTGGGCATAGTGCTTATACTAGCCGTATTCGCTTACTTAAGCTACGAAATACCCCTATGGTACCAGTTTGAGGGGGTGGGTATATTAACGAGTAGTGGTTTTGCGAATTACCCGAGTAATGTACCAGTTGGCAGTAATGTAACTTTAATTGGCTTAGTTTACAGCCACCGCAGTGAACCATCATGGTATGTGGTGTACGTTGAGTTGAATGGGACTGTGATTAAGGCCTACAGTAGGTTAATGACCTTCAACCAGACTTGGTTATTCCCAGTAACCCTAAGCCTAAGTAAGCCAGGGCGCTATAATTTAACACTGGCGCTTTACATTATTGAACCTGAGGGTAACCTTAAGTACACTGGCGTTTACGCTAGGTTACTCATGCAATCTGAACATTAGGCTAGTGATTTAGCCTAGGGCAATTTAAAGGTAATGAAATTCTGCTGAAGCATATATATGACTCCATTAACTAAGCCCAAGCATGATGGGGGAGCGCCAGTAGTATTGCCAGGGAACTGAAGGGAAAT
>NZ_DAXS01000023.1:23937-43645 GCF_002506515.1 Caldivirga sp. UBA161 | reverse complement strand
CATTAAGGAGGAGGTAAGCGTAGGATTTTTAATTTTAAAATTAAAATATTATTTCTTCTCTTCATTAAACCTCTGACTCTGATTTTTCTATTATTGATTTATAGTTCGATTGCTTCACCTGTTGTTAATGCTACATGAATGTTCCTCTCCTCTAAGTATTCGCTAAGTTTTAGCGCATTTCTTGGGCTTGAATGGACTATTAGTACATTGGTTTCGTCCTTAAAGTAATTAATGAAGTTAATTAACTCCTCTAGTCCACTATGTGCAGAGAAGTCGAACCAGTAAACCTTAGCGTTAACCTTGATTTCCTCATTATCAATCTTAGCCACCCCCTTGGTTAATAATTCGTATCCTGGTGAGTCTGGGGCTTGGTAACTAGGTAGTATTAGTGCATTCCTCCTATCGCCCCCAAGCCTCTTAAGGTAGTATACTGCTGCACCACCCTTAAGCATGCCGGCTGGCGTTATTATTATTGCTTGATCCTTTAGTGCATTCTTCCTGTAGTAATTACCCATTATTTCATTACTATACGCCAATGCCTTAGCGTATAGGTTAGGGTCCCTTAGGAATTGAGGATATTTACTTATTATCCTATTAGCTATCCTGGCTAAGCCATCAACGTATATTGGTACATCAGTGATGTTGTGTTTAATTAAGGTGAGGAGTAGCTCCTGCGTTCTACCAATGGTGAAGCTTGGTATTAAGACTGAGCCGCCTTCATCCAATGTGGTTTTAACAGCATTAATGAACTCCTCCTCAAGCTTCTCCCTAAGTGGATGCGTGCCGCCAGCATATGTTGCCTCCATTATTACTAAATCAATGTCCCTGGGTATTGAGTAGATGTCAGCCCCATTAAGTAGATTGGATTGCGAGAGGTTGAAATCCCCAGTGAAGAGTATCCTGGAGCCATCAATGTTTAGTAGCGTCATAATGCTACCTGGTACATGGCCGGCGTTCAGGAATGTTAATGAGTCACCATTTAAGTTAATCGTGTCGCCGAAGTTAACTGGATTAACCCTCCTTAAGGTATTCCTAACCTCCTCATCTTCATAGGGTAGGTAATAGCCGCTTAACTTAACGGTGTCCTTGAACATTATTTCAGCCAACTCGGCGGTTAGAGGGGTTGCGTAGAGTGGTGGTGATGCGCTAATGTATAATCCAGGCAATGCCCCACAGTGATCCAGGTGGGCGTGGCTAAGCACCACTGCTGAAAGGTCCCTTGGCCTAACGTGTAGTGGGAAAACTGGCTTACCCTCATCATCGAAGTTAACCCCATAGTCGAGTAGTATTGAGTTTCTTGAACCCTTAACTAGAATAGCCATCCTACCTACCTCACCGCCTCCACCAAGAACCTCAACAGTAACCATTGGTTAAACCAACCTTAAACAAGCCTGAGAATCAATAATATTAACCTTTCGCTGCTTCCCAGCTTTAAACCATGGTGAATGCGTAATTTAAGCATATTAAGCCTAATTGAGCTGAATTAAATACCATGAATGGTACACTTTACATTGTGGGTATTGGACTTGCACCTGGTCAAATAACTCAAGAGGCTATTGATGTACTTAGGGGTGTTGGTGCAGTGTTCGTTGAGGAGTATACATCAATGTTTGAAGTTAAGCCAAGTGAATACTTAACTAAGATAATAGGTAAGCCTGTGATACTGGTTAATAGGCGGGAATTGGAGGAGGGGAGTGGCGGCGCCTTAATTAAGGCTATTAAGGAGCATGGCTCTGCTGCCTTAGTCACAGTGGGTGACCCAATGTTAGCCACAACTCACTCGGCATTACTGGTTACTGCAGTTGAAATGGGCTTCAGGGTTAAGGTAATTAACGGCATTAGCATAGTGTGCTCAGCGGTGAGTCAGGCAGGTTTATCACCGTATAAGCTTGGCCCAGTGGCCACGGTGACGTACGAGAGAGGTGGGGTGTTGAGTAGGAGGGCTTATGACACGCTTTTAAGTAACCTAAGTAATGGGCTCCACACGCTTCTACTCCTTGATATTAAGGATGATGGTGGATTCATGAGTGTTAAGGAAGCTGTTGAAGTATTAACTAGGATTGAGGATGAGGTTAAGTTAGGTTTAATCAATGATGATTTAGCAGCAGTCTTCGAATCTAGGGTGGGTTGGGTTAATCAAGTTATTAAGGTTACCCCAGTGGTAAGGCCACCGAACCTAAGCCCACCCAGTGTAATAATAGTGCCTGGCCTACTTAATCCAGTTGAATCGGAGTTCCTTAAATTAATCCATGGTGCTGACGATGACCTACTTAGGAGGCATGTTAAGCAGGTTAAGTTGTTTTTAAGGAACCCATAGCCTCACTTAAAACCTCACTAACCCTTATTAACGCAGTGGACCAGGCTAATTCAGGGTTATTGAATTCACCTGGATCAATTACCAGTAGGTACATTGATTTACCATCATTAAATCTTAAATTAATGTACCTACTTCGCCTACTTAATAGTAGATCATAGAGCCTTGAGGTTGCCTCATCCTCATCATCGAACATTGTTCCTTTATTGAGGCCTGGGAAGATTAATATCCCTGTATCCACATTATGCTCATACATGTAGGCCATGACTTTAAACCGCCCAGCAGTTATGTAGCTTAGGTTAGTTGAGAACTTGCATTCAAGCACCACGCTGCGCCTATTCCTCACATATACGTCAGGCTTCCCTACAATACGCCTAACAGCCTCCTCATTGACTTCCCCTGTTAATTCATCAATCCTATTAATAATACCCATGCTGATTGGTTTATTAAACATTAATTGCACTGAATCACCTGTAATTGGATTAACGTAAAATGAGCCAGTACCCTTAATATACCCCATTCTCCTTAAAGCGGCATTCAGCAGTGCGTACACCAGTATCTCATATAGCCTCCATGATAATAAGACTAACGCATTACCACCCCTAATTCTACTACGCCCTACGTAAACGCCGCTGCGTAGGTACTTGGTTAGGGTTAGCGATTCATGGGCGATCCTTAACCATTCGGGTGCACTTAATGAAAGTTTACCATACTCCTCACTAATGGTGACCCCATAGTTAGCTTTAGGTAATGGAAATACCTTAGGCTTCAATACTTTAAGCAGCCTATTTAACCTACCTAGCCCCCTCTTTAATTCCAATGCTAATTCATCATTAGTGTTAAGGCTTAGTATTATCCTACTTAACTCACCTATGGTTAACCCAACCCTCTTAATCACCTTAATTGAGATTTCCCTAAGTAACATGTATTCTGGAGCCTTCAAGCTGGGTAGGTAGGTGATGTAGGAGTAGAGGCCCATTGGGTATGTTGCAATAGTGTGTGGTACACTTAATGAACCAAGCACCTCATTATCCTGCTTAATACTGAATTCCCTATACGTGAGCATGTCCTTAAGGGCGGAATTAATGGAGTGGTTAAGCATCCTTAAGGCTAGTGACGCAATCATTAACCTAACATATGCCCTAGTTAATTCATCAACCTTAACACCATTCTCCAACCCAATAAGCTCCTTAACACCGGCGTATGAGGATAAGTAGTATTTACTAACTAAGTGCGCTAAGTTCCTCAGCCTGAGCCTCCTCCGCCTACTCATTGTTATTCACCTTATTCTGCCTTCGAAATTCCTCTAAGCGTTCATCAATCTTATGAAGAACCCTAGTGCTCACCACACCTAGGGATGACTTTAAAGCCTCATTGAATTCTATTAAAAGTGCTTGTTCATCACTTGGATTTAATTCACCCACCTGCATCATTCCATTGACTACATGTAGTGCATTTAAAACAGCACCAGTTGATACGCAAACCTGCCTACTTAATTTACTATCACTCCTAAGGTACCTTATGTAATTAATTATACTGCCAAATGCCTTAATGGGGATGTTAAGCTTCAATGTATTAACTATACCTTCAACATCAGTAGTATTGGATGGGCATTTAACTTCAATCACCTGGAACCTCCTAACTAGGGCATTGCCGATTAGGAATAGGTTCCTTAAGTCAACTGCATTAATTACCGCTATTACCCTTAATTTCCTTAAGGCTTCATCCCCATACTTATCATAATTCCGTATGAATTCACCGGCCTCTTCATCAGCCTTATTACCATTAACCCATTCCCTAACCTCATTAATTAACTCACTGGGTAATTCCCAATCCTCTGGATTAGGGGACCGGAATATTGTAAAGAATTCACCGAAGGCCTTATCAACATCAGCCCTATTCAATTCATCTATTATTAGGAAGAAGGGTGAAGCCCCCAGCCCCTCTGCAGCCTTATTAAATGCCTTAATTAGAAAACCTGAAACCCACTTAACGGTACCATTCTCAATGGTTTCACCCCCAATTACATCTCTTCTAAACCAGAGGGAGTTAGCTGTCTTAATCATGTATCCTTTACTCCCTGAAATCACCTTAGCCAGTAACTCAGCTAACGTGGTCTTACCCATGCCTGGTGGGCCAACCAACATGACGTTACCCAGCAGGGCACTCACAATGAATCTACGTAATAACGCTTCATCAACCCCATGCAGCTTCCCTTTAATTTCACTTAATACTTCACTGATTAATCCCTTATTGAATCCTCCAGGTAATTGAGTACCTGGGGGGAATTGCTTAAACATGGTAGATTCTTCATAGAATTTAACCATGGCATCAACGGCATCATCATTTAATAACTCCTTAATCCTACTCCAAGTTAAGTTACTCTTCTCATTATTAAGGCAATTATTGGTTATTGTTAATATTTTTAAATCTCTTAGAATCTTATTAATAGTTAATTCATCCTTAACCCTGCTTAACTCTTTTTCAAATTCCCCATAATCATTATGCTTCAGCAGTAGGCTGCGGATTGAGTCATCAATCCACAATACCCTCATCCTCCACCTAATTAACCAACGCCTATCCTCATCCTCTATCCAGTACTTGAAGTTCCTATATACGTCAAAGTCAACATCAGTGATTAGCCCAAACCCAACATAGCCTAAATCACTTATGTAGAATAATCCAAGTAAAGGCTTAATGCTGTTAAGGTTCTTAATCTTGAAGCGGCTATCAATTAACCCATCCCTATACCGTTTAACCAATGCTGAAAAGGGAATACCAGTTAATTCATCAATACCCCTTGAGGAACTCCTTAAACTATCCCCCCATACCGTATAACCCCTCTCACCCTGCATGGAATATTTAAGCGACCAAAACCAATGCCTACCAGTACCTGAGAAAACACATATATTAGGTGAGGAGTCTCCATTAAGTTTCCTTAACCAGTTGAGTAATTTCCTTAAGTCAGCTAACTCCGTGAAGGGCTCTCTGTACATTAACCAGCCTCCATACACTATATTAATGCCTACCTAATGCTTTAAAGGNNGGCTATCGTTAAAGGAAACTTAGTTTTAAATGGCTAGGAGTGGACATATTAAGCCCCTACCTGAATTAATAATTGAGGCGCTAATGCAATGTAGTAGATGAAGAAATCAAGTGATTCCCCTCCTAGCCCTTTAGTGGGCTGTAAGCCTACTGGATAAGGCTGAGCTCAAATTAAGTGGAGCAGCATGGATGGGGCGTACTTCCTACATGTTAATGCATTTCATCGGGTTAGGATTGGTATAATGATGT
Organism: Caldivirga sp. UBA161; assembly: GCF_002506515.1. Taxonomy (GTDB): domain Archaea; phylum Thermoproteota; class Thermoprotei; order Thermoproteales; family Thermocladiaceae; genus Caldivirga. Next base: position 38,037 of record NZ_DAXS01000023.1, on the reverse strand, counting down.
TAGAGCCAGGGTGCTTATTCTACAGGGTTCAGTAAATGATGTTAAGAATGCTTTAATGCCTCTTTATGGGTCATGCTGCTTAGTAATAATCTTTATAAACATTATTCTGGTAAACTCATGTGGTTAGGAAAGTTAAGGATTACGTTGATGTAAGTAACCCGGAGGCGCTTAGGTTACTTGAGGATATTGTGACTAAGTACGGCTTAGAGTCACAGGTAATAAACATTACCTTAGATTACCTTAGGAGGTATAGGAAGGTTAGGCCTGAGGATGCTGAGGCCCTTATTAAGGAGTTAACGGGTAAGTATGGTTTAGCTAGGATTACTGCTATTCAAGTGGTTAACATTATGCCTTCAACTCCTGAGGAGCTTCAGGCGATAATAAGTGTTGAGAAGAGGCCCTTTAAGGAGGAGGATCTTAAGGAGATTGTGGACCTCCTTAACTCCTATAGGGCTAAGTCAGGGTGATTAATGGTGGTTAGGAAGGAGGATTACGCCTACGTCCTAGATATAATACCGCCTGAGGAGGCCTTAATGAAGGAGGCTGAGATTATTAGGAGGGGTTTCCCAAGGAGGGATACTTACCTACAGGTTATTGGAGAGGAGTACTTCACGCTCCTTGAGGTTACGCTTAAGCATGAGGCCACAGTGGAGGTTGGGGAGAGGGTTTACATTGGTAATGGGGTTAGGGATAAGGTTAATAAGATTGTTAGGAGGCTTAAGTATGATGAATTAACACCCCAGGCTAAGCAGGAGCTTGAGGCTATAGTTGAGAAGATTATTAAGGCTAGGGAGAAGTTCTTCATTGATTGGATTAATAAGGCTGGGCCACTCACACTTAAGCTACATAGCCTTGAGTTACTTAAGGGTATTGGTAAGAAGACCCTTAATCAGGTGCTTGAGGAGAGGGTTAAGAAGCCCTTTGAGAGTTTCGATGACTTTAAGAATAGGATTGGAATTAATGTGCAGAGGCTTATTATTGAGAGGGTTATAAGGGAGCTTCAGGGGAATGAGCAATACTACGTCTTCACAGCCCCACCCCCACCATAGATACTTTAAAAGCTGAGTATTAGCAGTTAGGCTTATGCTTAATGAGCCTGAGTTTAAGAATCCACCAACATGGTTTAGGGGTGTGCCGTTTTGGTCAATAAACGATAAGTTAAGCAGTGATGAATTAGTTAGGCAATTAAGGCTCCTCATTAATGGTGGATTCGGGGGCGGGTTCTTTCACGCTAGGGAGGGTTTATTAACCCCATTCTTAAGCAGTGAATGGTTTAAGGCCCTTAAGGTTACCGTGGAGGCTGCTTCAAGGGAGGGTGGATTTATTTGGCTTTACGATGAGGATAGGTGGCCCTCAGGCTTCGCTGGTGGTCATGTGCCAGCCCTTGGACCTGAGCATAGGGCTAAGTCAATAGTAATGTTAATCAACACTACGCCATTTAAGGGAAGTGACGTAGTGGCTGTATTCAAATGCACCTCAGGGGATGGCTTAATTCCAAGGGAGTGTAGGAGGGTTGATGAAGGTGAGGCTGAAGATGGCTACGTGTACTTAAGCTTCATTAGGCATGTTGCATCCCCTGGGGATCCATGGTACAGTGGCTTTAGTTATGTTGACTTACTTAATCCAAGTACTGTGGATAAGTTCATTGAAATAGCCTATAAGCCCCACGTGGAGGCTCTTAGGGATTACGTGGGTAAGGTTGTACCAGGCATATTCACTGATGAGCCTAACTTAACATCATCAAGGCCGCCTAGGAGGAGTCGATTAACACCAATGAGGGGTGCCCCCTTCCCCCAGTTCGCCTTACCTTGGAGTGATGTTTTCCCCGAGTACTTTAGGAGGGTTAATGGCTACGACATAGTTGATAAGTTGCCTGAATTATTCTTCAACATTGGTTCATACAATAAAACTAGGTACGATTACTGGAGGGCATTAACCATGCTCTTCGTTGAGAGCTTCAGTAGGAGGATTTATGAGTGGTGTGAGGCTAATGGCTTAAGGTTCACTGGGCATTACCTAATGGAGGATACCCTACTTTCTCAATTAGTGGTTGGGGCTGTTATGCCTCACTATGAGTACATGCATGTTCCTGGTATGGATCACCTAGGCTTAAGGACATGGGACATGTACCTAACGGTTAAGCAAGTGGCCAGTGTTGCTAATCAATTAGGTAAGGAGAGGGTATTGAGTGAAACCTACGGTGCCACTGGGCATCACCCAACCTTCGAGGATAGGAAATGGATTGGGGACTTCCTATACGCCCTAGGAGTTAACCTACTTAATCACCACCTGGTCCCCTACTCCCTGAGGGGTAGAAGGAAGGCTGACTATGGGTTAACAATACACTGGAGCCAACCATGGTGGCCCTATAATAGGGTTATTGAGGATTACTTCGCCAGGCTCAGTTACGTACTCTCACAGGGGGTTAGGTTAGTGGATGTATTAGTCCTGCATCCAATGGGTAGTGTTTGGGCAACCTACAGTCCAGTTAATGAGTCTGAGGCAATTACCATTAATGAATCATTAATGAATGTTCTTAAGGAGTTCGCTAGGATACATGTCGACTTTGAGCTTGGTGATGAGTTAATAATGGCTAAGTACGGTAATGTGGATAAGGGTGAGTTAACCATAGGTAGAGCAAGGTATAGGGTGGTGGTAATACCGCCGAGCTACACGATAGCCAACAGTACCATTAGCCTCCTCAGGAGGTTCATTGATAATGGTGGATTAGTAATAGCCATTAAGCCTCTCCCAACAATGATTGATGGCGTTGAATCACCTAGTATTAATGATTTCCTCAGTAGGGTTAAGGTCATTGATAATGCGGGTAAGCTTAATGATGCCCTAAGTAATGTTGAGAGGAGCATCATTATTAATAGCCCGAGTGATAATAGCGGTGACGTATTAACGCATGTTAGGAGAGTAGGTGATTCACTCGTGGCCTTTATGGCTAATACAAGTAGGGTTAAGGGGCATTATGTTGAGGTTGGTTTTAAGGGTTCATTCAAGGTTGAGGATTGGGATCCCTTAACAGGCAATATCAGTGATTACCCAGCATCGTTAAGGAATGGGTGGACATGGGTTAAGGTTAACCTTAATCCAGTTGAATCAAGGCTACTTGTACTTAAGCCAGGTGAACCAGTGGCTGAACGGAGTGTTAACTACGTTAAGGTTGGTGAGGTTAAGTTAAGTAGTGGTTGGGTTATGCGTAGGCTTAATCCAAATGTCCTAGTTCTAGATTACGCAAGAGTTAGGATTGGGAATGATTGGAGTGAACCAATGCCCATACCCAAGGTTAAGGAAACTATACTTAACCTCGGTATTGGTTCACCCTACTCAATTAGGTTTGAGGTTAATGTTGCCGAGAAGCTTCAGGGCGAGTTAAGCCTAGTTGTTGAGGATAATTATTTAAGGAGCATTAAGGTTAATGGTAGTGAATTAGATTTAAGTAAGCCGAAGGGGACTTGGCTTGACTGGAACTTCAAGGTCTATGATGTAGCAGGCTTAATTAAGGAGGGGGTTAACGTTATTGAGATTGAAGGTATTATGGGGCTGGAACCTGACTTAGAACCACTTTACATGCTTGGTGAATTCGCAGTGGAGGCTAAGCCAAGGGGTCAATCAATAATCCGCAGGGAGCAGCCAGTAGGTGGCTTAGGGGACTTAACTAAGCAGGGTTACCCATTCTACAGTGGTGTGATTGAATTAACTAGGGTAGTGAATATTAATGGAGGATTCAATAAGGTTGAGTTAGCGCTCAACTTCAATGCGGCATTAGCCATAGTGTACGTGAATGGTAATGAGGCAGCCAAGGTAATTCAAAGGGTTAGTAGCGTGGATGTAACTAAGTACGTTAAGCCTGGAAATAATGAAATTAAGGTAACACTAGTTGGAACACTGGGCAATACCCTTGGCCCACTTCATAGGAGGGGTGACTTAACCTTCGTTGGGCCTGAAACCTTCTACGTTATTAATGAGTCGTGGACTGATGAATACGTGTTAAGGCCCTTCGGCCTAGAGGACGCTAAGCTCACACTTTACCGCATAACATAGAATCTTAATGCCAGGAGTGGCTTAAGTCTTCATTGATTAACTCCCTTTAATTTATTTAATGTATTACCAAGCTCATTATTTCACTAACCTACTTTTATATGGAATCACCTTTCAGTAATTCATTAAACTCAAGTCTCAGTAATTTATGCTAATAATGCCTAGAAAACTTCACAATTCAATTAGGAGACTTAGCCCTTCCTTTAGGTGGGTGGGTTTTAATCTTCAATGTTGGATGTTATTGTAGTGTTGGTGTGCGGTGAACCTAATAGCCAATGAGCCCCAGCCCACCCAAATGCCGGCAGTGGGTACTGTATAAATAATGTAAGCTCCAGGAACAGAACCCCCGCCATTCAAGACAAGGAGCCACCAGCAGTAGAATTCCTAGCAATGCCTTATTAAGAAAATTCTAAACAACTCTTAACATGGGTTCAAAAGAACTAACCCCAATATGAGTCTAATCCATGGGCTTAGGTAAGTACTTCTTAAGCATTATTAATGAGTAAGTGAAGGTTAAAAAACCAACCCAAGTTTAATTTAAACAATCCTTCCTTGACTTAGGATCCTTGAATGCACTGCATTAATTACCATAGTTTTGGGACGCCAGAGTAGTGATAATATTAATACAGGATAATGTGGGATAATTGTTATTAGTAGTGGCTTCTTTCTCCTCATTGGAGTTTGGAGCGCTAGAGTCGAGGTAATGTTTATCCTTTGTAAATTTGCTTATTTTAGTGTCTTATTTGTTGACGCTTAATTTACTTCATGGATACTTATGTGTTTTTAGTTAATTAGGTTTCTTTCTTTAATTCAGCGTTTTACGGCTAGTTGCTTAACTTAGTGTTAAGTGGGAAGGTTGTGAGGTTAAGTTTAAAGTGTAGCCTATTTAGTGCAAGGGAGATGAGTAGGCTGAGTAGTGGTTTAATTTACTCTATTGCATTAGCCTTAGTGTGGGGTATTGCGTATCCACTTACGAGGTTAGCTGAAGCTTATGCTTCGCCTATGGTTATTTCAGTGATTAGGGTGGGTGCTGCCTCATTGCTCATGTATCCTTTAGCCAGAAGGCTTATAGTGAATTCTAAGATGCTCATAGTGTCAGTACTTAACATGGGGCTTTTCCTTGTTCTTATAAATATATCAATACTCTACTCTCCTAATCCAGGTTTAGCTGCATTAATGATATATACCCAGCCCCTCTTTGTGGCTATCTTTGAGTGGCTGATACTTAAACGTAGGTTAAGCTTAACTAGGATTGGGGGTGTTTTACTGGGTTTCGTGGGGGTCGCTGTGGCTTCCCTGAATTCAGTATCCATTGGCCTTGGGGTGATTGTTGGTTTGATGGCTGGTTTACTATGGGGCCTTGGGACAATACTCTATTCAATGTGGTTTAGGGATGTTGACTCTTTGGTGGCTAATGCATCATCATCAGTGTTATCAATACCGGTAACTGCATTGGCCTTACCCATTGATCCCACATTATCATTAACCCTTAAGGGCGCTTTACTTATTCTCCTAGTGGTGCTTGATGCTCAAATACTAGGCTTCATACTTTGGTTTAAGGCGATTGCCAGTGAGAGGCCGAGTACAGTATCCTCAATACTACTCTTAACACCAATACTAGCCCTCTACTTCAGTGCATTAATCGTTAAATCAAGTATAACGGTTTTTGAGGCTGTGGGCACTGTGGTTACGATTATTGGTTTACTTATGGTTGTTAGGTCCAGTTAATTAAATTGATGATGCCTTAACCCAAAGGCCCCTCTTACTATCCCACGTTAATTTACCTTCCCTAATCTGTTCATTTAAAGCGTCCTCAAGGCGCTTATAGAATTCCTCATCCTTCACCACAAATGTACCAGAGTAGACTGCATTAATCAACTCTTCATCACACTGCTTAACCATGCTTAGTGATGATTCAGGTGTGAGGAACCTGGCCTTAATTCTTAGGCCATTCATACTCTCCTCCCTAAAGCCCACTGGTGCATTATCGGCAATTATTATTAAGTCTATGGGTGGTTTAGGCTCCATTAAAAACGCTTCACCAGTAACCCATAATCCATACATTATAACTAATAATGGTTTTAATTCATTAAGTGAATTCACGTATTCTGAGGCAATATCCCAGGGATTAATAGCCATGACTAAGCTATGGCCTAGGGGTTTAATAAAAATTGGGTAATTCACAGATGCGTTACGAACCTCATTTAATGCACTCCACTCTTAATATGATGTACTTAAAATTCTTCAACTTTATGGGTTATGTAGCCTTCGCGGATTAGTAGTTGTACTCTTTATTCTTTAACTTCATTTAATTACTTAATATGTGGGTGTAATTCATTAATCCTCTTTAATGCAATCATTCCTTTAATTAGCATGAGAAATAACTGAGTTAGCTTAAATTACATCATAAGCGAATTAACCCTAAACAAAGAGGATAAGGTATTCAAATCAACAACCCATAAACCCCACCCAATACACCTTAAGGCAAGATGAAGCAAGAAGCTCCTTAGGGTGTAATTCATCATTTAGGTTTAGTTTAAATAATGCTGGGTAATTTGCCTTAATGAATGGGTATAGTAAACTTAATTACGTTAATTATCATTGGAGTGGCCTTAACCTTTACTGGTGGTTTACTGATCACCAATGCCTTAGAGTACATAGGTGGGAGGTCTAGGATTGGTGAATCATTCATTGGGGCAATTATATCACCCATCTTAACTTCAATGCCTGAATTAATAGTGTTTGCAGTGGCTCTTTACCTAGGTGGTGAATCTGGGCAGGATATTGGAATTGGGACAGTAATGGGTGAACCCTTCATGGTTTCTACAATCGTTTTCCCCTTCCTCTTCCTCTTCGTAATCATAGGTAAATTATTGGGGGTTAGGGATGATATGGTGCTTGAGGTTAATAAGGAATTAATAATACCTTACATACTCTTCACTGCGCTTTACCCAACCATACTGCTGCCAGCCATAATAAGTAGTATTATTGTGAAGTACATTGTAGCCTCACTACTTATTTTAACTTACTTAATTTACGTTAGGGTAATGTACTCCTTTCAGGGATTAACCATTGAGGATTATGAGGAGCCTTACTTATCGCTAATCATTAGTATAAATGGGCGTAAACTCGCCTTAGCCTTTACTCAGGCAGCTTTAGCCCTAGTGATCTTAATAGTTGGATCAAGGTTAATGGTTTACGCCATTAATGAAGCTTCCATTTTACTCTCTATTAATGCCTTATCATTAACAATAGTTATTGTTCCCTTAGCCACCATTTTACCTGAATCAATAATTGCAGTAATATGGGTGCTTAGGAATAGGGACACCATGGCTGTGGCGGCGTTAGTTGGTGAGAAGGTCCTTTACTCAACAATATACCCAGCGTTAGGCCTACTTCTAACTCATTGGAGGTTAACCTTAGGTGCATTATTAAGCGTGGCTGTAGTTGAGGCTATTTCAGTCATAATAATTTACCACATAGTGAGGAGGAGATTAACCCTGGACGTAGCGGTACTGGGTTTAATAGGTTATGCATCTTACATAATACTGGTGTTTCACTTAGCTTAATCATACCTTATTGAGAAATCTGTGAAATCCTCAACCCCATTATAAGGCTCCACCTCCACATTATTAATAACAGCGGCAGGTGGACCCCTCTTAGCTAGCTTGATTAATTCATTTACACGATCCTCCGGCCCACTAACCACTATTTCAACAGACTCACCATCAGGTAGATTCCTAACGTAACCTGTTAAGCCAAGGGCAGTGGCATAACGCCTAATGAATGACCTAAAACCCACCCCCTGTACGATGCCCTTAACAATTATCCTTAACTTAACCTTACTCCCCATTATAAACCCCCAGTTTAGGTTTAATTAATAATACACTTAAAACTATTACCTCATGTTTAAATTCATAGTAAGCTAAGTTAAATAAACCAGTTATAGCCCTTAACTGTAATGATCGTCAAGATAATGAATAAGAGGAATGGATTAAGCATAGTAGCTAGTGGTGAAGCCAATGGTTCCCTTCATACTGTTTTACCTAGGCATATTGCCGTTGAATTAGGTTTAACAATTGAGGGTGAGGTCACTATTGAATCATGCTGCTCATTAATTAAGGCTAATTATAGCCATGCTGATTTAATGATTGGCGATAAGTCCATACACACCCTTGTGCTTATATCGGATTATGTGGACGAGGTTATAATTGGTATTAGTGATTTAAAACTATTACAATAATTAGTATAATCATTACCGCAGTGATGATGAATATTTATGTTTTTATTTTAATATATTACTAAGCTGCATTAACGTTAAGATGATTCCTTATTACCCTCCTGCTTCTTCTCTTCCTCCTGAAGCTTCTGCAACTCTTCCTGAATCTCCTTCTCAATCTCCTCAATGGGCTTTGGTGGAGGTGTGGTTGCTAACGCATACCCTATCCACGCTAATATACCGAATACTGCAGCAATTGCTACAAAGCCTGTTAATTGAAGAACTATACGCCACCATGGGGTAGCGAAGACTAACCAACCGTAAGCCACTATTACCACCACTCCAACCACCATTAACGCAACACCTACTGCACTATCCCTACGCATTAGCGAGTAAGCATTGGGAATTAATAAGTATTACTCCAACCTCCTCACACATTCCTCAAATGTGTGGGTGGCTTTGCTTTTAATGTTTTACTTTATTTCAGCTTTTTCTTATTATTCATTTTATTTGCACAAAAGTGTATATATTGATGGGTGAATGTTGAGGATGATAAATACTCACGATGAGTAGGTATCCTTAAACGTAGGGCAACCCAATTATCCATTACCCATAAGTTAAAAGCCATAGGCTAGGTGAGGCAGTAAGCAGAAAAACCCTCCAGAAGAGAGTTAGCTTACCTCCCCATGAATCAGGAACCCGCTATGATAACCCTGAGGTTCGTAACTAGGAATCAACATAAAGTGAAGGAAGCTAGCTCAATACTTTCACGGTACGGCATAAACGTAGTGATGGAGAATTCAGTTAATAAAGTTGAGATCCAGAGTGATAGTTTAGAGGATATTGTTACTTATGCTCTTAAGTTGAATTGCATTAATTGGCTTGTTGTTGAGGATGATGGCTTATTCGTGGATTCCCTCAATGGTTTCCCTGGGCCCTACTCTGAGTACGTTTATAGGACGATAGGGTTAAGGGGCCTCCTGAGGCTTCTTCAAGGCTCGGAAGGAAGGAATGCTTACTTTAAGTCTGTTGTAGGCTTATGTATTAATAACGAGGTTAAGTTATTCACTGGTATTGTTAAGGGTAAGTTAAGTGAGGAACCAAGGGGCAGTGGTGGGTTTGGGTATGACCCAGTCTTCATTCCTGATGGCTATGACTTAACATTTGCGGAGATGGGTGAGGAGCTTAAGAATAAGCTATCACATAGATCAAGGGCTTTTAATAATCTAGCAGGCTACTTGACTAGGATCCTTGATTCAATACAGGGGGCTTAACTAATATATTCTTCGCCCTAAAGGTCACGCCACCAAACCACACAGGTACGCCCTGCATTGGGTTACCCTTACCACAGGTGCCAGCGTTGAAGGATAGGTCATTGGCAACAGCATCAACGCTGCTCCAAAGAGCCTTAGTAGTCAACTCCACGTACGGCATTAAAACTAATTCCCTTAATTCACCATTAATAATCCTATACGCCTCTAACCCACCATACCTACCAAACCACCTCCTATCATCAATATTCCACTCCTGGTAAGACACGAAGTATAATCCATTCTTAGTCTCCCTAATTAATTCCTCAGGCTTCCAGTCGCCTGGAGCTAGGTAAGTATTGGCCATTCTTGGTATGGGTTCCCTATTGAATTCACTTGCCCTGGCTGCGGCATTGCTATGTGTACCAAGGTATGATGCGTACTCCCTATTCATTAGGAATTCATTAATAATCCCCTTATTAACTAGAATCCTAGGCCTAGCTTTAACACCCTCCTCATCAACTAGGTAGTAACCGTAACTATTCGGTATTGTTGGATCATCAATTATAGTAACATGCTCACTTCCAATCCTCAAATTCCCTAAATCACTGGGCTTCATGTAGGATTCACCAGCCTCTGCCCCCTCCCTACCCATTATTCTATCTAACTCACTGGGGTGGCCTATTGATTCATGTACAAATATACCCGCTAATTCAGGTGAGAACACTACATCAAGCTTCTCCTCACTCTTAATTGGCTTCGCATTATCAATAATTTTAACTAATGCTTCCGCATTCCTCCTGGCATCATCCTCAATGCGGAGGGTCTTCGTTAATTCCCAACCACCACTGCCACCATATTGTTCACTCCTCTGTTGGCTAAGCCCCTTACTTGGGTCATGAGCCATAATTACCATGAACAATTCAAGCCTAGGAACCCTACTTTCCACTAATACGCCTTCACTATTAATTATAGTTTTCCTAGTCTCCATCATGCTTAAGTTAAGCATCCTAATTGATAACCTCTTATCAACGTTAATCACCTTATCCAAATCCACAAGATACTTCACCGCATCCTCCATTTGAACATCATTAAGTTTAACCTTCTCAACTACATCATACCTTAACGATGCTAGCTCACTGGGGGCTAATGAGGCACCCTTAGGCTTTAATATGGAGGCTGCCCTAGCCATCTTAAAGGCAATCTCAGCGAGCTCAATTGATGGGCTTGGCCCTGAGGAGAAGCCCCAAGCCCCATTGTAAAGTACCCTAACTGAATACCCTTCCGTTGAGTCTGTTGACGACACCTCCAATGCACCATTCCTAACCCTAATGCTCCTTTCAGAATCAGCCTGATACCTAACCTCAGCATATGAGGCACCTAGGCTGGTGGCCTTATCTAAAAGCCTCCTTAATTCATCCTCCATAAGTTCAGTATTCAGTTACAGCTTTTAATTATTCCTCATTAGCTCCCTGAATGCTAAATAGGCTCATGTTTATAAAACCTGAGTCAATAACCACCGGGGATTCGTATTGCCACAGTTAACCTGAAGGTGGTTAGAGGGCCTCAGGAGAGGCCGAGGAGTAAGTGGTCATCATTCATTGAGTGGTTTAATAAGGTAATAATGGATGCTGAGATATATGATTATAGGTATCCTGTTAAGGGAGCCTACATATGGAGGCCTTACGGTGTTGCAATTAGGCGTAATGTTGAGGCATTAATACGACGCCTGCATGATGAGGCAGGGCACCAGGAGGTATTATTCCCCATATTCATCCCCTATGAATTCTTCTCAAAGGAGAGTGAGCATATTAGGGGCTTTGAGAGTGAGGTGTTCTGGGTTAGTAAGGGTACTGGTGGTGAAGAGCGCCTTATATTGAGGCCAACCAGTGAGACCGCTATGATGCCCATGTTTAAGCTTTGGATAAGGGATCACACTGATTTACCACTAAGGGTATATCAAATAGTTAGTGTATTTCGCGCCGAAACAAAGATGACTCACCCAATGATTAGGCTTAGGGAGATTTCAATGTTTAAGGAGGCCCACACGGCTCATGCGGATAGGGATGATGCTGAGAGGCAGGTTAAGGAGGCTGTAAACATATATAGGAAAATCATGGATGAGTTGTGCATACCATACTTAATAAGTAGGAGGCCGGAATGGGATAAATTCGCTGGCGCCGTTTACACCATAGCCTTTGATACTATTATGCCTGATGGTAAGACCATGCAAATAGGTACTGTTCATTACCTAGGTGAGAATTTCTCAAGGGTATTTGATGTAAAGTACCTGGGTAAGGATGGGCAAATGCATTACGTACATACGACCAGTTATGGAATATCTGAAAGAATCATAGCATCAATGATTACAATTAATGGGGATGATAGGGGTTTACTTCTACCCCCAAGGTACGCCCCAATTCAAGTAATAATGATACCAATAATGTATGGGGAGGATCAGGATGTGTTAAACTACGTTAAGAATATGAGTGGTGAGTTACTTAATGCCGGCGTGAGGGTTCATGTTGATGATAGGAGGGATAAAACACCAGGTTGGAAGTTCTACTATTGGGAACTTAAGGGTGTACCCATTAGGTTAGAGGTGGGGCCAAGTGACGTCAAGGAGAATGTGGTCACATTAACTAGGAGGGATACCTTTGAGAAGTATGTTATACCGAGGGGTAATGTTGTTGAGGCTGTGAAGGAATTAATGAACACCATAGAGGATAATATGCGTAAATCAGCATGGGAGTGGTTAAGGAGTCACGTTAAGAGAAGTAGTAATGTAAGTGAAGCTAAGTCGCTACTTAATAAAGGTGGGGTGGTTGAGGTTCCGTGGAGTGGTGATGATGAATGCGGTAAGAGAATAATGGAGCTCACTGAATCAGATGCATTAGGTATACCGCTGGACATCAATGATACCCCAAGTGACCTTCATGATGCAGCCTGCAGTAATAAGAAGGCTGAGTATTGGCTTAGATTATCTAGGAGATACTAAGCTTTACCACCTTAATAAAATCTAACCTTAACCTTCCTACTTAAATCATTATACCTTAAGGCTATGAGAAGCAATTTAATTCAACCTGAGTACTCACCTCCTCATCACGATATAAGCTTCAACCCTGGTAAAAGAAGCAAGCATTGCCCTTCTAAGGATTGCATAGGAACCTTAAATTCACTTGCCGGGAACTGCATGAGCTGGTGTATTAGCCATTTATTTAGGTTACCTATTCAACATCGTGTAGAATGAGGGCAGTAAATTCACGGCGGATTTTTTGCCTTATTGTTAAGCTAGTGGTGGAATTCATTAAGCTGAGGCTCAGGAATACGGAAGTATGCTGCACAGTGATTTAAGCAGTGCATTAAACATAGTTAAGAAGGCAATAGGTGATGCAGTATCAGCAGTTAAGAAACAGCAATCAACCTTACCCAAAGAACAGGAAGAGGGTTTAGAAATATAGATATAAAGGGTATAGGATTATTACTTTTCGTGGTTAAGGGCTTGGAGTTGTTTGAGGTGCCAAGGCAGGTTGTTTTTGGGCCTAATGCCATAAGTAAGGTTTCCGAAGTGCTTACTTACCTTGGATTAAGGAGGGGCCTAATAATAACTGGTCATATTCATAGTAGGCATATTGCATCTAAGGTTAGCGAGCAGTGCGTTGATTGCCAGATAATTAGTGATGATGAAATTGAATTAAGTGATGTGGTGAAGGGTATGGGTGCCTTTTCTAATGTTGACTTCATAGCTGGTGTGGGTGGGGGTAGGGTTATTGATGTTAGTAAGGTTATAGCCTATAAGCTTGGTAAGCACTTAATATCAATCCCAACCGTGGCTAGCCATGATGGTATAGCGTCGCCATATATTTCATTCCTAATGCAGGATGATTTAAGTAAGTTAGGCATGGGTAAGGTTAAGAAAACTCCCCTGGCAATAATAGTGGATACAGGCATTGTGGCTGAGGCGCCTAGGGTTTTCCTACTCTCCGGTATCGGGGAATTACTGGGCAAGAAGGTGGCTTTAATGGATTGGAGGCTTGGCTATAGGATTAGGGGTGAGGACTACAGTGAATCAGCAGCCATGTTAGCCTTATCAAGCCACATGATAGTAATGAATAATGTAAGCGAGTTAACTAAACATGGTGAGGAAGAGGCTAGGATTGTTGTTAAGGCTTTATTAGGCTGTGGAGTGGCAATGGCTATAGCAGGTAGTACAAGGCCATGCAGTGGGTCTGAACACCTCTTTAGTCATTCTCTTGACTTACTGGCTAGGGAATATGGGGTGAAGCAGGCAATGCATGGTATGCAGGTTGCCTTGAGTTCAGTGGTTATGCTGTACCTACATGGCGCCAATTGGAGGAGGATAATGAAAATAATGAGAATGCTTGGTTTACCAACAAGCTTTAGAGAACTTGGATATGATAGGGAATTAGTTATTGAAGCATTAATGAATGCCCACAGGATTAGGCCCGACAGATATACAATACTTGGTTCAAATGGCTTAACCAGAGAAGCTGCTGAAGCAGCATTAGAACATACAGGCGTAATCACGTAGTTTTATCCCTTTACAACTGAAAGCCTCGC
>NZ_DAXS01000023.1:0-23817 GCF_002506515.1 Caldivirga sp. UBA161 | reverse complement strand
CAGGGCGGGGAGGAGGTCAGCCTAAGGATACTACTTTCAAGTTCCCCTTTGAGTGCTTAGGGGTTAAATTATTCCAACGTGCATTCAGCCTCCCTCTTAGTGAATAGCCTAATGACCCTATACTCCATCCTCTTAATCATTAGTGTGTTTAGTGAAATCAGGATTCCAAGTAAGCCTGTGGTGTCAAGTTGGAAGGCTATAATGCCCCATATGAAGTGATTAATGTGGTTAACTATTAATTGGGAGGCAACGTATATTGTTAATATTATTCCCGGTATTACAAGTAAACTGGCTAGTAAAGCTAGTATAAGTATGGGGTTAAACCTTGCCATTAATTTAATCATATCAATGCCTATGTTTATGCCATGCATCCACCTTAACTTAGGATCGCCAATCCTCCTACGGTACTTAATAGGTATTTCACCAACCTTACCCATGGATGCTACTTGCGACGCAATATCAACCTCCACACTAAACCCGCTGGTTGATGGTATTATTGCCTTAGCTATGCTTGTCCTTAATAGGTACATGCCTGTTAAGACATCTGATAGATTTGTTCCAAACATCATGTTGAACAATGATGTAAGGATAGTATTACCAAACCTATTAATTAACGGTATATTTTCCCTACCCCAAGTCCTGGCTCCGAGAACCTCATCCAAGTCCTCATTAATGGCTTTATTTAGCATTGCCTGTATATAGGATGGATCATATGTGCCATCGCCATCCATTAATAGGACGTACGGCTTCTTAACCATTCTTAAACCATAGTACACTGCATCAGCCTTACCATCCCCAGGCTGCTCCACCACTAATGCCCCATACTTCTTGGCTACATTAACTGTATTATCAGTGGAGTGCCCATCAACAACTATTACGTCATTGAACCCTAATTCATGTAGTTCCCTTAACGTGAAGTCAAGCCCCTCCTCCTCATTCTTAACTGGAATAATTATAGTAATGCATTCTGATGCATCCTTATGCACTTGGTTTAGGTTCCCCACTATTTATAAGTTATTAATATTCAATACTTACTGACGCTAATATTAGTTAACTTACTTGCCCTATTAATGAAGTATTCAGCTAATTTGAGTTTAATTCTCTTAACATAATCATTCCTCTTAATTGGTGCATTAGGATTAAACCCCCTTACGGTAATTTGCCTTGAACCCATGTAGGCGGCTAAGTAAACTGCCCTATCACCATCAGTGAAGCCTGGTATCAGGATTGAACAGCTAATGGGCCAAACTTGAACACTTGGTATCAGCCTGCTTATACGCTTAGCATACTTAATGTAGGTATGAGTGTTATCGCCGTGGGCGTGCCCAATAACAATGCCTTTAAAGCCAATTAAATTATCTGGTTCATAATCGAAATCAGTGACCACTATGTCAGGGACAACACCATCATTAAGTAGCCTACGTAATGTATAACCCTCAACAGCTATGATTAATCCACTTGGCTTAGGATCACCAACATAAGGCGGCATGTAGATTGTAACAGTTTCCCAGTTCAAGGACCATAATTGATCAGGATCACTACTGCAGTAATCACCAGCTAATTCAGCTGCCTTCGCATCATTACTAAAGTTTAGGCCTAAGCCCATCATAGCCCTCATGTAAACTAACCTAGATAACTGGGATTCAAGGGGGTCTAGGACTATGCTCCTCCTCATTTATAGTACACCCATTGAGTTCCTTAACCCTGGCTATTTATTGATTTTAATACTGATTGAGTGGAATGGTTTATAAAGGCTTCACCGATATCGCTGCATTATGCCAGTTAACAATGCTGAGTATGATCTTAGGTACGCCTACAGGGCTATGGTCATACTTGCAGCCTTAGCAGTAATAGTAATGTATATAGAGGGTATGTTAATACCATCATTAACCGAGATAGAGAGGGAGTTTGGGGTAACCTCAAGCCAAGTTAGTTGGGTTCTCTCATCATACTTGCTCTCTGGTACAGTTCTATTACCAATAGTGGGTAGGCTTGGTGACATTTACGGTAAGAAGAAGGTTCTCTCAGCTGTAGTCATAATATATGCAGTGGCAGTCACCTTAACCAGTGTGTCGCCCAGCTTCACATATCTAATAGCCTTCAGGGGTATTCAAGGTATTGGAGTAACCATGTTCGCATTAGCCTTCAGCTTGATTAGGGAGGAATTCCCAAGGGAATTAATACCAAGGGCCCAGGGCCTAGTCAGCGCAGCCTTTGGTATTGGTGCAGCAGTGGCATTACCCCTTGGTGCATACATAAGCCAGTACTTTGGCTGGAGGACAACATACCACACAGCCATACCCTTCGTACTACTGGTGGCGTACCTAATAGTAACTAGGATAAGGGAGTCAAGGTATAGGAACCCTAGCGCTAAGGTTGATTTAATTGGGGCGGTAATCCTTGGGATCGGCTTAGGCCTAGTGGTTTACGGATTAACTGAGGCACCCATATGGGGTTGGACTAACCCAGACACTATAATAAGCTTCCTATTGGCTCTTCTCTTCATAGGAATCTTCATAACCATAGAGAGGGGGGTGGATCAACCATTAATTAACTTATCATTGTTAGCTAGGAGGAATGTTTTAATAGCTAACTTAGCCGCAATGGTGGCTGGCTTTGGCCTCTTCCTATTTGAACAAAGCCTAATAATACTTCTTGAGGAGCCTAAGCCTGTTGGCTTTGGCCTATCAATATTCGATACTGGCCTATACGCAATCCCCATGGCTGTGGCGCAGTTAATAGTGGCTCCAGTTGCAGGCATATTAATAACTAGGATAGGGGCTAGGAGAATGCTTATGGCTGGGGCAACTATATCGGCATTATTCAGCCTAATAACTGCTGCTGTTGCCCCCCTGGGTTTATGGGCATTGATAACATCAACAACATTAGCCATGGCTGGGGTGGCTGCAATGAATGTTTCACTTATTAATATTCTAGTGTTCTCAGTGGAACCACAGGTAATGGGGGTTTCAACAGCAATGAATTCAGTATTCAGGAACTTGGGTGGTACCCTTGGCCCAGCAGTGGCTGGCTCACTTGAGTCAACCTTCACATCACTGGTGCTTATGGGTATGCTGCCGGGAAGCCATGTACCGCTCTTAGTTACAGTACCATCATTGTACGCCTTCCAGGTTGGTGCAATAATCTCAGCTCTAACCGTAGTAATGATAGGAATACTGGCGTACCTCTCGGTAGAAGTCATAACTTGGAGAGGTGAATCCCAGGTGGTTGCTTCATTAAATCAAGAGTAACCTTAGGGCATTGCTATAAGTGTAATTATGATTAACTTATAATGATGCGATTTTAACTTAAAGCATTTAAACCAAGTAACTAGGGGTTTATCATGCCGTACGGCTATGAGGAATGGCCTAAGTTATCGCTGGAGTCCTTTAAACTGGGTAAGGAATTGAACATAAGATCCGTTAAGGTTGGATCCATTAAATATGACTTTGAACCAAGTAGCGTGGTGATCACTGGAATGGGTGGATCAGGCATAGTTGGTGATATAGTGAGGGATTCCCTATTGGGTAGTAATATTATTGTCCACAAGGACTTTAGCATACCTAAGTGGGTTGATTCAAGGTCATTAGTAGTGGCTGTAAGCTACTCCGGTGAAACCTTTGAAACAATATGTAGTGCATTGGATGCATTAAGGAGGGGGATACCTGTGGTAGGTGTTACTACTGGTGGTAGGTTAGCCTCAGAGCTTGAGGGCAGGGGTGCGCCGGTGGTTAAGGTTCCTAAAGCCATTGCCCCCAGGTTTGGGTTACCTAACCTCCTATACGCCGTGCTTGGGGTATTGAGCCACTACTTAAGCATACCTGACATCAATGAGAGCATTAGCCTTCAGGATGATGCGTTAAGGAGTGAATCACCAGGTAGGCTAGCATACTTCATGAAGGATCATGTACCCATGATCTTCGCACCCATTGGGCTACAGGCAGTAGCGTATAGGTTTAAGAATGACCTTAATGAAAACGCCAAGACACCTGCGGTGGTTGCCATAGTACCTGAGGCTGATCACAATGATATAGTTGCAGTAATGCTTAAGCACCCTGTTAAATACATTATAATAAGGGGGAGGACTGATGATGTTCATGACTACTTAATGAGGGCTGTGGAGGAGGTTGTTAAGAATTACTCAAGTGATGTTGAGGTTGTTGAATTAAAGGGTTCAAGTAGGCTTAGCCAGGAGGTTTACGGTTCAATGTTACTCGGCCTAGTTAGCATTAAGTTGGCTGAATTGTATGGTATTGATCCTGTTAGGACTGACCCAATAAATACTCTTAAGGAGAAGATAAGGGGCATTAACTGCCCATTAAATTAACTTAACTGCAAGCAGCGCACCAGTGAAGGTTATTATCATTGTTGATGCGTAGCCTATTAGGATTAGCCTAAGGTACTGGGTATTAATCATCCTCATACCCCTAGCCATTGATATGCCTAAGAGTGATCCAACAGTGCATAATGTTAGGGAGATTGGTATTGCGAATACTGTACTTAACTCCAGGGCGGTGAAGGATAGTAACTGAGTCACACTACTTGAAACGGGGGGTGGTGTAAACATGCCTCTACTGAATTGGCCAAGGGTCCTCCTACCAGTTATAACTACACCTAGGGTTGACGCGAAAATAACCCCAACTAAGCCTATTCTACTGAAGCCAAGCATACTCCACACTAGGCCAAGGTTATTGGCACCGAAGGAGAAGCCCACTAGGAATACTGTTAGAATCATGATTAACCTATATAGGGAGAGCCTCCTAATGGGATTCGATGAAGTAGTTAACCTAACTAATGATGGGTACAGTAGGTAAGCCGCCAGGGCTAGTAATATGGGTATTATGAACCATGATGATAGGACTATGGGGAAGTTAATAGGCAGTGACCCACTATTATAAAGCGCTAACGCTGACCATGACATGTAGAGGGAATTAGTTATTGACATTGGTATTTTAGCAGCTTCACCAATAATGAACACTAGGACTCCAATGAGGGAGAGTATTAGTAGGCCCTTTGGTGTTACCTCATAACCCTTCATTTCACTTCCCTGCACTAATAGACCCACTATGTATCCGGTTAAGGCAATCATCATAGCTACCCCAGGCCTAAGTAACCTACTGCCCACTGCCATTCCCGCCACCAGTGATAGGTTATTTGATGAGACTAGGAAGGTTAACGCAAGTATTAGGGCTAAGGCAGCCTCAATTATCATTAATTAAGCACCTAGGCTCATTAATATTGTGGAGGTTAAGTATGCTGCATCCTTAGTTATGTCTATTATGTCATCAAGCGTGAACACTATGTGTAGTAGGCTCATGAATTCAATATATGAAACTTCCTTAGCGAGTTCATAAAGCTTATCAACAAGCCTATCCTTAGCCTCATCAACCTCATCCTCCAGCTTGCTTATTATTAAAACATGGCTCCTAATCTTATTCCAATCGCCACCATTAGCTATAGTGGATGCTAGATTAATGAATTCCTCCACACCCCTCCTATCAACCATTAGGAGTTCAACAACATCCTCTGAGAGAACTCTCTTAACTTCAGGGCTTACGCAAACACTCATAGCTCTCCTAACCTCCCTGGAGAGGATGTGAACCCTATCTAAGACATCATCAACCTTACCTATGAGTATCTCCACATCACCCATTATGGGGGTGGCTATTGCACCAGTTGAAACCTCCTGGGAAAGCATCCTACTGATTTCATCACCCTGATTCTCAAGTACACTAACCTCAACCTCAGCTTCCTTAACCTTAATGAGATCACCACTCCTTAACGCGCCCTCAATAATATCCAGTGCCTTAAGGGTTAACTTAGCATGCTCACTAAGTCCACTAAATAACTCCACCTCACCCTTAATGAAGGGGTTAAGTAACCTTGATAAAACACCGTGAGGCACAGTAAGGTGGGGTTAAGTAACTTAAAAACATTATTGAGGGCGCCATAATGAGTGGGCCCGCCGGGACTCGAACCCGGGATCTCCCGCGATCCCAGATACCGCACCCGTGAGGCGGGCATCCTAACCAAGCTAGACTACGGGCCCTTCCTTAAACCTTCAGGGTAGGGTTCTTTTAATTTTTTACTGCAATACAAGCTGGTTAAGAGAACCCTGTGGAGCCTTATTATTCATTAAATTACTGGTTTATAGTAAGGAATTGAGGCATTGGATAATACGCCAACTGTGCATTACCATGAATCATAATTAATGGTGAAATTCAGTAAATAAGATTAAAATAATGTATTTCAATGTGAATCAGCAATTACGTGCTTCACCTCCCCCTATACTCCTCTATGGCTAATGACAGCCTCCTAACTCCATCATATATCTGGTCTATTGATGGGTAAGTGAAGTTAAGCCTCATATCATTATGTACATCCTCATCTGGGTAGAAGGATTTACCTGGTACGTAGGCGACCTTATACTTCCTTATAGCTAAGTTAAGCATATCCTCAGTCCTCACATCGCCAGGGACAGTAACCCATATGAACATACCCCCACTTGGCCTAGTCCATGAAACACCGCTTGGCATGTATTTAGATAACGCATCGAGCATTGCATCCCTCTTGACCTTATAGGTTTCCTTTATCTTAGAAATGTACCTATCTACTATACCCCTTCTTAATAATTCATAGGCTATGTATTGGCTTAGGGTTGGGGTATGTAGGTTCATTGCCTGCTTAGCTATGGATAACCAATTCACTACCTCCTGATTAGCCACAACCCAACCTAACCTAATGCCTGGGGCTATTATCTTACTGAATGTTGATGTGTATATAACCCTATCCTCATTATCAAGGGCCTTTAGGGGCGTTGTATCTACTGGGTCAAAGGTGAAGTAACTGTATGGGTTATCCTCGAGAATCATTAAATCATACTTACTGGCTAACTCAAGTAATGCCTTCCTCCTATCAAGGCTCATCATTACCCCAGTAGGGTTTTGGCAAATGGGTATTGTGTATATGAACTTTATCCTAGCTCCCTCACTTCTAAGCCTCTTGATAGTATCCTCAAGCTTATCAATGATTAAGCCGTTATTATCCATGTCAACACCAATTACTCTAGCCCTATAAACCCTGAAGGCTTGTAATGCCGCAAGGTAGGTTGGCTTCTCAGTTACTATTACGTCACCTGGATCAATAAACACCCTAGCCATTAATTCAAGCGCCTCTTGACTACCCACCGTGGGTAGTATTAATGAAGCGTCAGTCCTAATTCCTTGCTTAGCCATGAACTTAGCTAGCTCCTCCTTAAGTTCATCAACACCCTCAGTTTTACCGTATTGAAGCGCCTTTAAGCCGTAATTACTTACAACAAACTTAGCCACCTCAGAGTACTCATTAAGGGGTAATTGAGATAAGTCCGGTAAACCGCCTCCAAAGGATATTACATCAGCTGTGGCCCATTTAAGGAGTTCCCTTATGTCGCTAGCCTTCATGTAGTTAGTCCTCTCAGAGAGTAAATCCTTCACGTTCATAAGTATACTTACACTACTGAACGTATAAGTGTTTCCTAACCTGCAGTTAATGTTTCCTTATCACAATGTGAGCTTTATTAAACTATTATAAGGATATGCATGGGAAAAGCTTTATAGGGTGTTTAAGGTACGTGGAATCGTTAATATGAGTAAGGCTGATTACTCTAGGTTAGTTCTCAGAAGTAAACGTGCAAGGGCATTAATGGCGCTGCCCTTCGCAATATCCATACCTAGGGATCCCCCTGACTCAATAATGATTGTTAAGGAATTGTTTAATGACTTTAATTTAAGTATAATAGCCACTGTAGGTGATGTGGTTTCCTTTAATGTAGCTGCCTACTGGAGGAAGCCTGACTTGAGGGTTATTGATTTAAGTACAAGGAGGAGTACGATTATTCAGCATAGCGATATTGATGGTGTAGTTTATAGGGTTAGGAATGAAAGGAGTACGTTGAACTATGAATCCTTCAGCATTATGAGGAATGCATACGCCAGTGTGCTTTCTGGTAATAGGGTAACCATTATTGTTGATGGTGAGGAGGATTTATTAGCCATCCCAGCGGTCCTTGAGGCGCCTGGTAATACTGGTATATTATATGGGCTTTATACAGGATACTTGGTACTAATACCTGTAGTAAATGAATATAAGATTTTAATGCTTAAGCTGTTAACCCTACTAGATCGAAATGAATGTGAAACCCTACGTAATTGCAATAGCGTCAATAACTATGGATGGAAAAATAGCTAACCCCTTCATTAGAAATAGGTTCACGTGCAGGTATGACTTGGAGAGGCTGTTTAAGGCTAGGGATGAGGTTGATGCCACTATAGTGGGGGCTCAGACTGTAATGGATGTTGATGGAACATACACTCCTAAGACAGGTAAGCAAATACTTAGGGTACTTATAGATGGAGCCTTTAGAGTCCCCCTAGAGTCAAAGTTCCTAAGCTCACCTGCACCGGCCTTGGTTGCAGTTACTGAGAGAGCTCCGAGGGCTAAGATAGAGCTTGCCAGGAAGGCTGGGATAGAGGTTATGGAGTTTAATAAACAGGTGGACGTGGAAGTATTATTAAGTAAGCTCGCTGATAGGGGTATTAAGAAGGTTCTAGTGGAGGGTGGTGGTGTTGTTTTCTGGCAATTCTTCGCCAGAAACCTTATTGATGAAGTTAGGTTAACAATAGCCCCCTTCATGATGGGTAAGGGTACAAGCTTAATAGAGGGTGACTCATTGAAGATTGATCAATCCCCTAAGTTTAAGCCTGTTAAATGGTACTTATGTGAGTGCGGTAGGGAGGTTGTTGTTCATTACACTAGGGAGTAGGATTAAAAAACCCTATTTAAACTCCCCTTTAAAAGTGATCCATAGTGCCGTTTGTGTTTAAATGCATGCCTAATTGCGGCCTATGCTGTAGGTTAAGCCCAGTAACAGTTTTGCCTCATGAGGTTTATTTAATACAGGATGAAGCCGAGGAATTGGGTGTTGAGGTTAAGTTTAGGACTGGGTACACTGTAGTTGATTTAAATAATAAAGTCATCTTAGCCCTATCGTACTTAATGCTCCTTAATGATGAGAATAAGTGCCCCTTCCTAAGCAACAATAAGTGCCTGGTTCACGATAAGTATAAGCCCTTAACCTGCCGCGCCTACCCATACCTACCAAGAATAATAAGGTACTCCATTGATAGGTTAAATAAGGTAATAGACTTTGAGGTTAAGTACGCAGCCTCAACAATATGCCCAGTGGTTAAACAAGGCTTAAGTAATGGAATATTAATTAAACTAAGCTCAGACTTAAATCTAGCTAGTCAAGTATTTGTTAATGAATTCCCAGCAGCATTAGAGATGGTGGAAGCTAGGAAAATATACTCAAGCTACTTATCATACCTATGGAGGATTGGTGAGGTTGATTTAAGGGAAGACGATGGAACCTACAATTACCCCATAGTGAACTCTTTCTGGTTCATAAGGAGGTATTACCCGAACCTTACTGTTAATGAAGTAGTGAATATGAGTAAGATGAATAAAAGGAACAATATAAACATAGGTGTGTAAGGTTATATTACTCTATATAATATTAATTTGTAATAATGTTTAGCCGAGTGAAGACTAGAAAGGCTCTTGCAGCCTTTCATAACTATTGTTCAAATTATAGTAGGAATTATGGTTAGTGTAAAGCTTAAATACTTACTTAGATTATGGCCCTGATGCGGTTTCTTCTCAAGTAAGGAGGAGTTCGTGAGGGAGCTTACTAAGATAGCTGAGAAGTGGCAGGTTGAATGGTACAGTAATGGGGTATTTAATGCTAATCCAGATAATTCAAGGCCTAAATTCTTCATAACTGTGCCTTACCCCTACATAGAGGGGCCACCTCACATGGGTCACGGTAGAACATTCACGGTGGGTGATGTTGTGGCTCGGTTTAAGAGAATGATGGGCTATAATGTGTTATTCCCAATTGCATTCCATATAACTGGTACACCTATTCAGGCTGTTGCAGATAGGTTAAGTAAGGGTGATGTAGAGTATGAGAATAGGTTGAAAAGGGAGGTTAATATGTATGTTAAGGATGCTGTTAAGGCGAGTGAAATAGTTAATGGCTTTAAGGATCCCTGGAACATTGTTAACTTCTTTAAGGATACGTACATTAATGACTTCAAGTCAATAGGTTACTCAATGGACTTCAGGAGAATATTCATGACAGGTGACCCACATTACAGTTCCTTCATAATTTGGCAGTACGTTAAATTAGCCTCAAAGGGCTACTTAGTGAGGGGGCGCCACCAAGTCCTCTATGCACCTGATGAGAATCAAGCAGTGGGTGAACATGACATTAGGGGTGGGGATGAGTTAACCATAGATATACTGCAGTTCAATTTACTGAAGTTTAAGTTAAATGACTCATACTTAGTGGCTGCAACCCTAAGGCCTGAGACAATATATGGGGCAACCAATGTTTGGATTAACGCTGATTCAACATATGTTGAGGCTATTGTTAATGAGGAGAGGTGGATTATTTCAAAGGTGGCTGCATGGAAGCTTCAGTATCAGGATAAGGATGTTAAGGTTGTGAGGGAGTTTAAGGGTAGTGAGCTTGTGGGTAAGTTTGTTGAAAGCCCCATAGGAGTTAAGTTACCCATATTGCCAGCACAATTCGTTGATGATGATACAGCCACTGGAGTTGTTTATAGTGTTCCAGCGCATGCACCTTATGATTACGTAGCCTTAATGGACTTGAAGAGTAATGATGAGTTACTTAGGAGGTATGGTATTGAGAGTATTGTTAAGGCAATTGAACCAATAAGCATAATTAAGTTACCTGGGTTCAGCAAGTACCCTGCTAAGGATGTTGTTGAGAAGTTGAATATTAGGAGCCAGAATGATAGGGAGAAGTTGGAGGAGGCAACTAGTATTGTGTATAGGGAGGAGTATTATAACGGAGTCATGGGTGATAATACTCCACTCAATGGCGTTAAGGTTAATGACGCTAGGGTTAAGGTAATAGAGGATTTGAGGAGTAGGGGATTATTAGACATTATGTATGAGGTTGAGCCAAGGAAAGTGTACACTAGGGGTGGTTCAAGAGTTATTGTGGCTGTTATTAAGGATCAATGGTTCTTGAACTTCGGCGACCCAACTTGGAAGAGCCTAATGATTAAGGCCCTTAATAACATGAGAATAATGCCGGAGGAGTATAGGCAAAACTTCAAGGCAACCTTAGATTGGTTAAACATGAGGCCCTGCGCCAGGAAGAAGGGGTTAGGCACTAGAATGCCGTGGGATCCTGACTGGGTTATTGAATCATTAAGTGACTCAACGATATACATGGCCTTCTACACAATAGCCCATAAGCTTAATGAAACCGGGTTAGCCGTGAAGCTGGGTGAATTAGCCAAGAGAGTTATTGAAACTAGGGCTGAGGATTCAGTTGCCTTAAATAAACTAGTAAGCTTCTATGATTACGTATTCCTAGGTCAAGGTAGTCCTGAGGCTATTGCCAAGCTCCTAGGTGTTGATAAGAGTATCATTGAGAGTATTAGGGCTGAGTTCGAGTACTGGTACCCTGTTGATCAAAGGCACAGTGGCATAGATTTAATATCTAACCACTTAAGCTTTTTCATAGCCCACCACGCTGCAATATTCCCTGAAAGGCATTGGCCTAGGGCAATATCCCTAAACAACTACGTAATTAGGGAGGGAAGAAGGATGAGTAAGTCGCTTGGCAATGTCATCTACCTTAAGGAGGCTATTGAACAGTATTCACCAGACTTAGTAAGATTATACGCCTCCTACTCAGCGGACTTAGATAATGTTATGGATTGGAGGAGTGATGAGGTTGATACAGTGCTTAGTAGGTTAATGGATATTTGGAATACGGCCCAAGTCATAGTAAGTATGGGTGAGGAAACTAAGGAGCCTAGTAACCCAACAATACCCACTAAGTGGCTACTAAGTATCCTAAACAGGACTATTGCTGAGGGTGCTAAGGCCCTTGAGGAAATGAGGATTAGGCAGTTTGCGTTAATGGTCTTCTTTAACCTATACGATGCAGTAAAGGTATACATGACCCTAATGGACGAGTTACCTAAGGATGAAGTGAGGTACACCCTATGGAAGGTTCTCGACGCTTGGGTTAGGATGATGCAGCCGATTACGCCACATATGGCTGAGGAGATTTGGCACAGTATGGGTAAGTCAACGTACGTATCCATTGAGAAGTGGCCCACGGTGGAGCAGCAGTACATTAATGATGACGTGGAGAATGCCTTTAAGGTGGTTGAGAGGCTTATAGACGATATTAGAGAAATCACTAGGGTTAAGGGTCAGGTTGGGGTTGTGAACATTTACGTTGGCCCCCCTGATTACGTTTACGATATTTTCAACGAAGCCGTTGAAATGATGGATAGGGGTATTGTCGTCAAGGATATAATAAGGAACCTGGCCAGTAAGTATAAGGGTAAGGGTGAGGTGGTTGCTAGGATCGTTAATGATATTGCTGGTGGTAAGTTGCCTAGGTTTAAGCTATTGAGGGATATGGAGGTGAATGTGATGCATGGTTTTAAGTCCTACATTGAGAGGAGGCTTGGCATTAAAGTAACTATACAGGATGCAGTGGCACCTGTTAATGATCCCGCCAATAGGGCTAGATTATCATTACCAGGTAGGCCTGCTATTTATGTTGAATCCGCATACACTAATATATATTAATTAAATTACCTAATAAGGTGATTTAAACAAGCTAATGAGTAATAATCCGTGAAGGAGGAGACTGGGAATTTACGGGAACTGAGTTACGAGCTTTTATTCAGTGCACCAGATAAGGATGGGGCTGTAGTTTCAATAAGGGTACATAGGTTAGTTAAGGATGCCTTAATGCGCATAGCCAAGGAGGAAGGGCTTGATGGTGTGTCTGAGCTTGTTAGGCACATAATTGCATCATTCCTCCTCAGTAAACTTAATGTAGCTAAACCAGAACCGAAGCTACTTACTCCACCAATGTATGTTAACATTAATATTAATAAGACTATTAAGGGGGTTAATAATGCTGAGCGTGAACTAGCTAAGATTAAGATTGATGATAAGGTTGAGGAGGCCTATGAATTCATTGAGAAGTATAAAAGGGGTTTAATTAGAGTAACTGGGAACAATAACTACGCTAGGAAAATTAGAAGGGATTTAGCTGAGGCAATAGCATTAGCGTTAAAGTATGGCCTCGAGGATGAGTATTCAAGGTTAAAGGTACTCCTAAATGAGGTTCAGTTACTCTTGGATTAGGTTCCTAATGGGGTTATACTTAACCAGTAATGGTTCTTCTTCTAATAAGCACTCTAATATTATTATCGTACTTAAGCGCATAATCCACTAAGCCACTTGCCTTAAGGATCTCAAGTATTTTAATAACTTGATCAGGGGATGTGTTAAGCCTCTTCACTAAATCATCCAGGTACTCGTCATTATCGCCATCCATGATTACCTTCAATAGGCTTGACTCAACATTAACCCTAGTTGTGAGGTAGCGTGCAAGTAGCCTCTGGGATTCAGTGAAGGTTCTTGAAATGAAGTCCAGCATAATGCCAACATCATTAACAATACCCCTTAACTCATCAATAGCCTTATTAACCTCAACACATGAGCCACTACACTTACTCCTATAGGCTTCAAGTAACCTAATCACATCATTAATATCATCAATGATGCCCACAATGATTATTACCCTAACATTCATTTAAACGTGTCGTTTAATAAATTGGTGCAATTTCAGTAGCAAGTAAGGTTATTAAGCACCACTTAACACCCAATTAAGTATGGGGGATAGATGGGTTATTAGTAATGTGGGTGATTTCCTAAGCAGGGTGGATAAGTATGCACTTAAGATTAAGGCTAATGGTAATGCTAAGGGATTCGTGGTGCTATTCTATGACTTACACTGCCCTGGATGCGCGTTACTGGATGTGGATTTAATGGATTATTTAACTCAGTTGAACCAGAAAGGTATTATTGATATAATATTTGTTGATTATCCGGTGCATAGAGTTGAGAAACTTCACGCCAAGGTAAGGGTGCTGTTTAAGAAAAACCCAAGTGAATTCCTTAATGCACTTAATAAAATTTACAGTAATATGATTGAGAAGGGTGAGTTAGTTAAGGATATTGAGGAGGTAAGTGATGAGGAGGCTACTGATGAACTTCAGGCAGTTAATGAATGTAAGAATTTGGCTAAGTCAGTTAAGGTTCCTGGAACACCCACAATCATGGTTGGTAGGTATGATAGAAGCACTGGTGTAGCCTTATTCGGTTATGATGGGCCGGACTCGATAATGAATTTGATAAGGGAAGTAATCTTCGAGTTTTAACCACTGTTAGCTAAGTCAATCACATGTAGATACCATATATTAAGTATATAAATACCCCATAGTGATTATTTATGATCCACTTATTATATTTGTGGATTACAAGGCTGAATACGAGGGAGATATTTAAAAAGGGCTCGTTCAAAATAAAAAACTATGCCTAAAACCAAGTCAGAGGAGAAGATGGTGTTAATATCAGTCCACATACCGCGACAAATGCTTGAGGAGCTTGATGAATTAGTTAGGAGAGGGGTATTCCCCTCAAGGAGTGAAGCCATTAGGGTAGCTATAAGGGACCTCCTCCTCAGGGAGAGCGCCAGAGGGGTTGAGCAGGGTAGTGGAATGCTGATGAGTGGTAGGTGAGGAGGTTCTTAAAGCCGGGGAGTAAAAAATATTACCTTAGCTTGGTTGCTGGATCAATAAAATAACTAAATAATCATTAATTGGTTACAGAATGCTTAAATATATGCTTCAATGAACTTAATAGTGGTTTACAAGGGTATTGGAGTAAGGTTCCTTTACATACATGGGGAAGTTACAGCACCACCGCCACCTGGTACTCAACTTCAAATGGCAATGAATATTCAGGTTAATGGGCCACCGGAGGTAATGGAGGAGTTGGTTAATGTGCCATTCACCATAACGGTATCGTCAATGCCGCCGTCAATAGGCATAACCATAAGGGGTTTATTAACTATACAGGCCACCAGTGATGATGTTAAGAGGATATCTGGGCAATTAAAGGGTGGTAATGTTCCACCTGAAATTCAAGCCATAATAACCCAGTACGCGGTATTTGAGGCGGGATTAGTTGCCAGGGAATTAGGTATTCCCCCCACAATACCATTACCAGCCATGACTCAGCCCCAGCAGCCGCAGCAGAAGGGGCCTCCAACAGCAATTTAAGCACCATGCCTCTCCCACTATAAATTTAAAAACCTTCAGTAGGCATTGCAGCCATGGTTGCTAGGACGCATGGCTACAGGTTTAAGTCTAGGAGATTGCTTTCAAAGGCACCCAGGGAGAAAGGTAGGCCTGGGTTATTTAAGTGGCTCCTTGCAAGGTACTATAAGGTTGGTGATAAGTTAGTTATAGATATTGACCCAGTTTACATAAGTACTGCACCACATAAGAGGTATCAGGGTAGGATTGGAACACTAATTGGATGGAGGGGAAAGGCTCTAGTATTGGAAGTTAACTTCATGGGTGAGAGGAGGATTATAATAACAACACCTGAGCATGTTAAGCCCCTTAACCTTGAGAACTTCCTCAAGGAGAGGGCATTGGGTAAACCCATTATTCAAAGTGAGAGCAATTAAAATGAACCTTAACGTTGGCCACCCACGGTTACTTTAAGTAGGCTGAAAACATCATCCTCCCTTATTACCGCTATGCCTGTCTTTGATGGAAATACCTCTATTTGGATTACCTTATCAGGATTCTCCAACTTAACTTTCCTCAATATTTGCGGTGCAGCCTTATCTATGATGGCCATCCTATCGAAGAGGACACCCCTCCTCCTAACCTCTATTTTATAAGTCTCCCCCTCGGCAATCATGGAGTTACCCATTTGAACAGCTTTATCAACTATCTCATTAACATCAGTCCTAACCACCTCCTGAACGGGTACAACCTTAAGTATGAATCTTGGTACAAAGGCGTTACTAGTAACCAACTCCCTCAAACTATTACTAAATGCCACAGGATCCATATCAACCCTACCTGTTAATAATCCATCAAAACCAGTGAAGAATGTCCTAATGTTAACTGAAAGCAATTCACTAACCCTCCTTAATTCAGCAATACACTTACCCTCAACACCCCTACCCGTGGATATCACTAGGTTAAATGACATTACTACCATACTTAACTCCACTAAGTCAGTTTAAATATATTTTCATACTCACTTAGCATGAGCTTAATGAACATGATTCTTTACTACTCTCCCTCGACTCAAAGAGTATATGATCCACAAGTTATTAGGCGGGAAATAGTTAAATAGATTAGGCTGCTTCCATGAATATGGCATCACGGCCATTAATAATACTTGGCGTGTTAATACCATTCCTAATGAGTGCGTATTGCGTATTCTCAATAACATACCTATTCCCCGAAATTGCATCCACCATGCATGTGAGCATCACGGCATTATCGCTGGCTGTGACGTTATCATTCATTGGTGGTGCGTTAGGTGGTGTTGTGATTGGCATGATAGCTGATGCTTATGGACGTAGGATAGGGTTAGCTGCGTCCATAGTTTTATTTTCAATAGCCACAATACTAGCTGGCTTAGTGAATAATCTATGGGAGTTGTATGTTGCGTGGTTCATTGTTGGCTTTGGTGTTAATTCAGAGAATGGCATTACATACCCTATAATCGCTGATAATTGGACTAGAGGTAGGGGCTTAATGGGTGGTGTTGTTCAAGGCCTTTACTTCGTGGGTTTAATGATTGATGCCGTGGTAACGAGCTTAGCAGCACAGTGGAGGCTAGCATTCATTATCATTGGGGCTATGAGTCTATTATTTTCACTACCTTGGGTGCTTGTAATTCCAGAAACAGTTAAGAGAGTTGGAATTACCAGGGTTAATTACAGTGAATTATTCAGTAGGGATTACCTACTGATAACTATCTTCGGTACAATACTTGTGGCATTAGCATTCCTTCTAACTATTCCATTAGTTAGCCTAGCGCCAACCTATATGCGGATCATGAGGATTGAGCAATTAAGCATGTGGCTGATTATCCTACCGATAATAGGTGCCTTTGCATATGGATTAGCCGGTTACCTATCAGGTGTATTCGGTAGGGCGTTAACCCTAATAGCTTTATCTGTAATTGCAATAATAGCATCCATACTACTTATAATAACCTCACTGCAACATGCCATATCCTACTCAATGGCCTTAGCTTCTTCTCAATGGGGTTTGGTGTTAGGCTGAGTTGCCTCATTGAGGAGGTAAATACCCTCATTACTGGAGACTGCGGGTGTTGTAGATGCCGTAAGCACTCAACCTCAGTAAGGTTAACCATTAGTTAATGGATTCTATAATATTCCAAGCACTAAACGCAATGTTTGCTGAAGATTTCTATTGAATAATGCTTCCTTTCATGATGAGTGGAGTGTTATTCAGATGGTTTGCACTCTTCATTATCATTGCTAGTGAGTATTGAGGAAAATTATGGTTTCCTACATAATCAATTAATTTTTCACAAAGTGGCATTATTCGGCTGAATTAATTAACATAGGTTAACGAATTAATTCATAACCTTGTTAATCGTAATGATGAAGCATTGGAGCCCCGGCCGGGATTCGAACCCGGGACCTCCCGCTTACTCAGTATTTGCTTACGAGGCATGCACGGGGAATGGGTTACCCCATTATCCCCTGGGCGCTCCAACCAGGCTGAGCTACCGGGGCCTGTCAGCATTCAGTATGGTATGTTTTTATGCTTTACTGAAATTAGCTGAGTCTATTTTCGCCTCCTTCATTGGGTATGTCTTGGGTGGTTCAAGTAACTCCACATGCTCTAGAGTTTCCCAAGACCCAAAATTAATAAGTCCCTGGGGTTAACGGTGAATTATGAGTAATCTTAACTTATTGCTAATGAGTAGTGGGGATTTGGTTAATGCCCTGAGGAGTGGTTCATTAACCGTGTCAGTTTATGGTATGGGTTATGTAGGCACCGCTATTGCTGCCGTATGGCTTAGGGCTGGTGCTAGGGTTATTGGTGTTGATGTTGATGCTGAGAAGATTAAGAAACTGGATGCTTGTGAACTCAGGTTAAGTGATAGGCAGGTTGAGGAGGAGTTGAGGAGGCTTAAGGATAGAATAAGCTATACTACTAATGGAGTTGAGGCATCAAGGTTAAGCAACGTGAAGATAGTTACTGTCCCGGTTTACCTAGGTAAGGATAAGAGGCCTATTTTTGATTCATTTAAGGCCTCAATAGAGAATATAGCGAGGGGACTTAAGGTAGGTGACTTGGTCATAATAGAGTCCTCTATCCCCCCCGGCACAACAATGGATGTTGCCTTACCCATCCTGGAGAAGGTAAGTGGCCTAAAGGTTGAGAGGGATTATGCACTTGCCTACTCACCTGAACGTATATACGTTGGTAGGGCCATTGCGGATATTGAGGAACGTTACCCTAAGATTATTGGGGGTGTTGGGCCCATTAGTAGTAGGGTTGCATCTACCTTATATGGCGCCATAGCCAGGAAGGGTACCTTAGTGTTATCTAATCCAACAGCCGCTGAGTTTGAGAAGCTTGCGGAGGGGGCTTATAGGGATGTTAACATAGCCTTAGCCAATGAGCTTGCTCAATTAGCCAGATTACTTGGATTAGACTTCGATGAAATAAGGGAGGCGGCTAATAGTCAACCCTACTCCAATATTCATAAGCCTGGCCCAGGGGTTGGTGGATCATGTATACCGGTATACCCATACTTCTTAATGTACGCGGCCGAGAAGGTTGGCTTCAACATGAGGCTTGTTCAGACGGCTAGGAGTATTAATGAGTATGCCCCCGCCTATGTAGCTGAGTTAGTTAAGACTGCTGCCAGTGAATTGGGGGTTAGTAGGCCTAGGGTGGCTGTACTGGGTTTAGCATTTAGGGGTAATGTTGATGATACTAGGCTTAGCCCATCATACGACATAATTAATTACCTAAGGGGTGTAATGAATATTATTGTGCATGACCCCTATGTCAAGTATGATAAGACCCTTGAGGAATGGGGAATTAAGCTAACTAACAGTATTGAGGATGCGTTAAAGGGGGCTAACGTGGTGGTGATAGCGACAGACCATAGTGATTACAGTGAGTTAACGTTAAGTAGGATTATTCAATTAACGGGCTTAAGTAGCATTGCCGTAGTGGATTCAAGGCACATGATTAAGGACTGGAGAAGCCCACCGCCAGGTGTCATTTACTTGGCTGTGGGTAGGCCTACTACAAAGACTTAATGCTAAAGTCATATAAGGCTAGTGAGGAGGCAGTAGGGGTTAGATGTGCTTCAATAGTCTTTCCTTAAACTTACTGGCAATGTAGTCCACGCTAATACTTGTGAATACTCCTACGTCGGTTACCAGAATATCCACTAGGTTTAATGGTATCTCATCAAATAGGGGTACTTCAATACCGTTTACGTTAATTTTATGCATAATCATTGGCTTAGACTTACGCGCCTTAAAGGACTCAAGTACAATGATTACAGGCTTACCGAAGTACCTTGCGGTTAATACTAAGGGTAATGAGCCTATTTTATTAACTATAAAGCCCTCATATAACCCATCGCTACCCATCACTAAAGCATCTGCATTAGTCATAAAGTAGGACATTGTTAAGTCAGGTACTATTAATCCACCATGGCTACTCCACATTTTACCCTCACCACCTGGATGAGACTCAAGGGCAATAATCCTAGCCCCCACTGATTCCGCCAGTAGCCTGGCATTAGATGAGTAACTGATGGTGACCATGACCTTAACCCTACCCTTAAGGGTAAGTGAATTAACTCTAATACCTTCCCCAGCCTCCCTCCAGTAAGCTCTAATAGCCTTAGCTAACTTTACTGGATTAACTTGATTAAGTAGCTCTGCAATATTTTCCAGTGGAGCCATGCCTGGCCTAATCATGCTAATATCATTAATCATTGATTCAACATTAATACCCTCCCTATATCCAGCTTCAATTAAGTCAGCTAACTTAAGGAAGTACCATGAAGCGCCGTGAACCTTATCATTAATCATCTCCTCCAGTATGCCCCTATAGGATTCAACCATAGTGTTTAAACCCGCAATCCTATTAAAATTAATACAGTTAACCTCATCATTTACTTAATGTTACTGAAATCAAGCTTCTCAATAACTCCAAGTCATTAATTAACCTATACATGAGTATATTAATATCCGCTGAACTCTCGAAGACCGCAATTATGCTTAGATCATCATCATTTATTACTATTACTGAGTATTGATCATCATTAATGGTAATTACCCTATGCTTAAAGTTAATGAACCAACTGCTTGGGTTAATTCTCCTAATGCGGTTAATTACACTCTTAATTAATGTTGAGAATAATGATAAGTCAATATCACTTATATTTAGGTTCCCCCTCCTTACAAAGCCAAGTGGTAAACCATTGGTACCTATTAAGGCTACTGCAATGAGGCCATCAACATCATCTAATTCACTTTGAAGTATCTTATTAATCTCACCCCTTAAACCACCCAAATTACTCACCCTTAATTCAAGCATACTGCAGCTAATTTTTATGGAATCCCCCCATAATTCTTT
The DNA here is from genome assembly GCF_002506515.1 of Caldivirga sp. UBA161. GTDB lineage: Archaea > Thermoproteota > Thermoprotei > Thermoproteales > Thermocladiaceae > Caldivirga. Next base: position 3,187 of record NZ_DAXS01000023.1, on the reverse strand, counting down.
ATTTAAGGGAGGCAAGCTGCAGCGTTAAGGTATCTTAGTTTAAGTGTTAAAGTTTATATCACACCTAGGTGAATTTAGAACTAATGTTAGTGGTAGTGTATGATGAAGGTTATTTAAGGCATGAGACGCCGGCAAACCATCCTGAGTCCCCTAATAGGGTATTAAGTGCTTTAAGCGGTGTAGAGGGGTTGGCTGAGGTTATTAAGCCTACAGTTAACGTTGATTTAATTGAAATTGCGGGACTTGTTCATGAGTATCACTATGTTGAGTACGTTACGTCACTATGCGCAACTGGAGGAAGACTTGACCAAGATACTTATGTATCTAAGGGTACATGTGATGCCTTAAGCTCCAGTGTTAATGCCTTAGCCACCGCGGTTAATCTTCTTAAGTCAGGTACTAGCCACGTTTACCTACCTTTAAGACCCCCTGGCCATCATGTTGGTTTCAGAGGTAGGGCGCTACTGGCTCCAACTCAAGGATTCTGCATACTTAATAATGCTGCAATAATCAGTAGTTTACTACTTAGGGGTGGAGCCTCCAGGGTTGCTATCCTAGATATTGATGCGCATCATGGTAATGGTACGCAAGAAATATTCTACAATACATCCAGGGTCTTCTACATTAGTACCCACCAGGACCCAAGAACAATCTATCCAGGTACTGGATACATTAATGAAATCGGGGTAGGTGAGGGGGAGGGTTTTAACATGAATATACCGTTACCACCAATGACTGGTGATGATTTATTTAAGGTAGCCTTAAAGCCAATTGAGAATGCATTAAGGGAGTATAAGCCAAATTACGTGGTTGTTTCACTGGGTTTTGATTCACACTACCTAGATCCATTAACTAACCTTAACCTCAGCCTAAGCAGCTATATTGAGGTATTCCTCATGGTTAAGAGGCTTATTGATGAAGGAATTACTGAAGGCTCAGTTTACATCATGGAAGGCGGCTACAATACTGATGTTATTAAGCAAGGCTCAAGGGCCTTAGCAATGATTAGTAATGATACCGGCGCAGTTAAGATTGAGGATCACACTAAAACCAGTGCAGAAGTGGTTAAGTACTTCAACAAGATGATTGAGCAGCATAAGGCACTCTTCCCTCAGTATTGGTAGGAGGCATTAGTTTAAGTGCCGTATGATTTTATGTTTAAGGTTATGGTGGCCTTTTAATTATTTTAAAGGCAATTAATTATTTAACCATGGCTGAACACTGGGTTATGGTAGTAACATGATTAGGTTATTTAATTCACTTAATAGGAGCCTATTAAGTGTATTGAAGAGGCATTACCTAGAGAACCCTATTCAATACGTGTACCTAATGTACGACATATTGTATTATCCTGAATACACTGAGCTATACCTTAACTTAAGTGGAGGCAGGATAACAGGTTATGTACTCCTCTGGAGGGGTTACGTATCATCACTGCATGTGTTCGGTAATGTAGAGGAAATGCCAATTGATGTTAAGGATCTTGGAAACCTAGTAATACATGCATTAACTAAACCAGAGGTAATAATGAACATTATTGAGAAGTTGAATGCAAGTGGAGGCGTTGATGTTTCAAGGCTTCTCACAATGGCGTGTAGTGGCTACACGTTTAGAGAGTACAATAAGCATAATGTTAGGAGGCTTAGCCTACAGGATGTGGATGAGTTCACTAGAATTATTAATGTTAATAGGGCTGAGGCTAAGGCAAGGCTCACTTCACCCCACTGGCATTATTATGGAGCCTTCGTAAATAATAGGCTAGTATCATTGGGGGGTACTTATATTAAGTTGCCTGAATTATGGGTTATTGGTGATGTAGTTACGCTACCTGAGTACAGGAACATGGGTTTCGCTAAGTCTATAGTATCAGCAATAGTTAAGGATGCATTAAGAAGCGGAGCCATGGTAATGCTTCATGTTGATGAGAATAATGAACCAGCCTTAAGGGCATATAGGAGCATAGGCTTCCACGCTGTTCAGGAATTCCTCCTCATTAAATATGGTTCATAATCCCACAGCATCATTACTGCATTCATCACTTTGGAGTGGCTGCAGTAATTAATCATTAATGCCTTGGTTAATACTTAGTATTGTAATAAGACGCCTTAGCTTAAAACGATACTTATATTTAGTATTACAATGAGTAGCCTAAGTGGCGGTGCAGGATATTAAGCCAAGCGGCCTCAGCAGGATGATAGCAGCATTGGGTGGTTTGCTTACCTCCTTAATTGCATTAGCCCCATTAGCCTCATTCACAGTATTAACAATTACTAACCACGGCTTTATGCTACTAATGCTAGTGGTGTTAGGGGGCCTTATTGCAATTAGCGCGGTGGGTAGGCTTAATCAAGCTTCAATCCTAGGATTACTGGCGTACCTAATGGCATTGGCGTTGGCCTCATGGTCATGGTTCTACAAGGACCCTATTGGTTCAATGCTTAGGCTAATGCCTCTACTCATAATACCAACAATAATCATAGGTGTTCAGATTAAGTTATTTAACTCGTCATCAAGCCAGGGAGTAAGCCCATTATTCTCAATAGGTTCACTACTACTTATGTTTCAGCCACGGCCAGGTCCATTAATTGGCGCTGCATGGGCTTTAGCAGGAGGAGTGGCCTCTGCCTATGAGGCTTTCTCAATGCCAACCCTCCCTGCGTTAACATATATTATAACCTACTTAATTGGTAGTATGATGCAGGGTACATTACCGTGGGAACCAATATCACTAACTCCCCTAGGCTTCTACAGTGTTTTCGTTAATAATATTGCAAAATACAGTAACCCAACGGTATTATCCTTAGCCATTGTGATGGCTGTGGTTTACGTTGCTTCACCATCAATAGCCAGGTTAATTAAGGGGCCTGTTTCCCCAATCTTAGCCTCATTACTGGCTTCAGCTGCATCAGCAATACCCATGCTGGCTTATGGCCAGCCACCGGCGCTTTTAATTGCACAAAACATGGTACTGTTACTTATTGCAGCATTACCAGCATCCTATATTGGGGTTTGGTACGTGAACAGTACTGATGTATTACCAATGCTATATGGTAGCATAGCTGACATACCTGATAGGTATAATTTAATCAAGTATTATCATGAGGATTGGGAAGCTTTAATAGGGTTAGATTCAGCTAAGAGGGAACTCATTATTGCCGCGGAGAGCTTTAGGGGTAATGGGGTTAGG
>NZ_DAXS01000034.1:15242-36991 GCF_002506515.1 Caldivirga sp. UBA161 | reverse complement strand
GTGGGATGGAATAATCATCTGCGATAAGTATGGTGATTTAAGGCGCTTTAAGGATTCTGTCATTGACTTCATAAGGAGTGAAGGCTTGGTTAGGTATAGGGCTAGGGATGGGAAGTACGGGTGGATGAGGAGTGATGGCAAGCCAATACTCAAGTCAGTGAAGATTAATGTATGATCCACTTGATGAAGTTAACTATAGGTATAGGCTAGCTATTAATTACCTCGAAGAGGCTAGTGGTGCATTGGAGAGGTACCGTGGCTAATGCCCAATTATCAGCTGAGAATGCGGCTAAGGCGATAATAGCCATTTATAGAATACCAAGCTGGAGTCGTGATCCATTGGGTGAACTTGAGGCATTAATAAGTAATATACCGGGGGATTTAATTGAGTCAGTGAGGGAATTAGCAGTAATAGTGAGAAGACTGGCGCCTGAGCATGGTAGAAGCACTTATGGTGAACCTGAACGCAGATTAACACCCTGGGAAATTTATAGTAAGCATGATGCTGAGAATGCCTTAAACATGGCTGGGAGAGCCGTGGAGATAATGAAGATGATATTAAAGGCCTTAGGGCTAGGGATCCCTAGTAGTTAATTAACCATAGGGGTACCTTAAATTAAGGTAATGAAGCATTATTTCAGTTAAGATTACTCCCTAACCTCCATATGGCTTCACCTTATAGAGTTGAATTCACATAGTTGCAGTTTCCTTTTATCGTTGCCATTTTTACTATTTATCATTTGGGTACTTACCACCATGAACATATTAGATGTTAAGGTAGTAATGAGTTAGGTGAGGGTCAGGTTAGTGATGCGTATGGTTTAGGTTATGTTTTACGTCTTAATATTCACTATCTTACCATTACTATCCCTTATTATCTTAGCCTTGGGGTGTATGTAGTCCCTTGGGGCCTTTGGGAAGGCTTCCAAATATTTATTAAGTACCTTAGGTATCCTCACTGTACCATCCTCCTCTTGATTATTCTCAAGGATAGCTGTTATAGTTCTCTCCACGGCTATGGCTGTGCTATTTAGTGTATGAACATATTCCCTCCTCATGCCCCTCCTAATTACCCTGATCCCAAGCCTATATGACTGCCAATCAGTTACGTTACTGCAGGAGGCCATTTCCCTAAACATGCCTTGGGCAGGCATCCAAGCCTCTAAGTCATACTGCTTAGCTGCTGTCCTCGACATTTCCCTAGGGCACACTAAAACCACCCTGAAGGGTAATTCAAGGCTGCTCCATATGTCCACTAAGTTGCTTAGTAGCTTCTCATGCCAACTCCAGCTTTCTTCAGGTAGTGTGAAGGCGAATTGCTCAACCTTGTAGAATTGATGAACCCTGAATATTCCCTTCAAGTCCCTGTTACCGGCCCCGGCCTCTTTCCTGTACGATGGTGAGAAGCCGGCTAGGAGTATTGGTAAATCCTTCTCAAGTAGTTCACTGCCGCGGTATAATGCAGCCAATGGATGCTCCGCTGTGCCTATTAAGTAGAGTTGCTCATTATCCACACTGTATATTGCATCCTTAAAGGCCTCGAAGTCAATTACCGAACTTATAACATCGTAGTTAAGCATGTGGGGTGGCATAACTAGCCTAAACCCCCTCTGGGTTAGGAAATCTACTGCATATAGGGTTAGGGCTAGGTTAAGCCAAGCCACATCATCGAAGAGGTAGAAGAACCTACTCCCAGCCACCTCCCCAGCCTTAACTGTGTCACCAAGGCTAAGGACCCGTTCAAGCATATCTGCATGCCCAACCGGCTGCCAATCAATGATATCAAATTCAAGGCCACTAAAGCCACTTAATTCACTTAAGTATCCCCTCCAGGCCTTTGGCCTCCCAAAGTACTTTAAGGTCACTGATTCAGTTGATTCATTTGGGCATGTTGAGTAAACTGATTCGTGAAGTAGGTTTGGGAACCTCTTGAGGAGCTTATCTCTTTCATCCTCAATTCTATTAAGCTCAGCGTTAAGGTTCTCAAGTTCCTTAAGGACCTTATTAGCCTCCTCAATCATTAATCCCCTTGCCTCAGGGGGGACCTTGGATATTTGACTACTTAGACTATTCCTCTTATGCCTAAGTTCATCAGCCTTAGCCTTAATGGTTTTCCATTGGTTATCAAGGGTGATGAATTGATCAACCATTGACTCATCATAACCCCTCCACTTAAGCATTCTCCTAACCTCCTCAGGCCTCTCCCTTAGGGCGGCGAGTAGGCTCCAACTCACGTTAACTGCTTCAAGCATGCCTTAATAACGCTTATCCTCAATAGTGGCTAATAGTAGAGCTTACCTATTGTTGATAATAGTTGATCAATAGATGCATCAATTAAACTACCTATAACGTTCCTCCTTAAGTGTAAGTCATCCTTAAGGCTTAGGTACTCCTCATTGACTTCACTGGGTACTATAATGTCCTTAACGTACCTAAGCCTCCTCATAACCTTTAAATTACCTCCAACATTCGCTGGTATTAGTTCTGAACCCACTATAACCACGACTATGTTTTTCAACACTTCCTCAGAGCCAGGGGCTAGAATTGTAAGCCTCCTCACCATTTGTTGATAATCATCAGCGTGGAAGGTTGTAATACCCCCATGCCCAGTGGTCACTGCATTTAACCATGCCTTAACTTCCTCAGGTTCCCTAACCTCATTAACAATTACGTAGTCAGCACCCATTCTTAACGCATGCGCTATTAACTCATCCTTAGTTATGGGCTTAACACCTAGACCAAAGGACCTCCTCTCAAATAGTTTAACTGATAAATGCCCCGGTAAGTTCATTTCATCAACATCCATTATCAGTACCTTAAGCATATTGGGCTTAAGCATCATGGCTATGGCGTTGGCTAAGCTGGTTTTACCTGAGCCCATTGATCCACCTATAAGTATAGGCACCTTCTCATCAGCCAGCTTCCACAGTAATGCAGCTTGGTTCACGGTAAGCATACCCAGCTTAACAAGCGTGGGTAGTGTCCATGGTTTACTTGGCAGGATCCTAACGTGCACACTCGTCTGTGATACAGGCATTGTCGACACTGTGAATCTAACCTTATATTCAGGGTCAGTTACAGATACCAGGGGCATGTATGCGGTTATCGGTGTCCTCGTTCTTCTGGAAGCGTTAATAGCTATCCGATTAACTAAATCCCTTATGGTTAACGTTGATTCAATAAGCTTCATTGGAATTAGCCTCATAGGTCTAATTACCTTAACTTCACTTAACCTAACGAGGCATAATCCATAATCCCTATGACTAACCCTAACCCCATTAGCGTCAACATATATGTCAGTTACATCATCATCCATTAGCAATGGAGTTATTGGACCATAGGCATTAAGCCACCTATCAGTAATGGCTTTAACAAGGTTACTGAAGTGCTCATCATTGGGCTTATAACCTAATCTGCTTAAAATCTTACGGTAAACCTTAATTAATTTAGTAGGGTTCTTACCAAGCTTAATCCACTCCTCAAAGTATGATGGGTCAATTAAGGTTAAGTACTCTGGTACTTGATCCATTAGGAAGACTTGAATAGTATTACCAATACTTCTATACTCGGTAACAGTCCTAATACCTGAATTAACAATCACCTTACTGGACAGCACGCTGCCTGTTGGTTTAACTAATGATACATGCATTACCGATTTAATTTAAGTTTAATTAATGTTAGGGTCAATTCAAGTAGGGTAATGGGGAATTAGCCATTACCCTACATTAATTAGCCTTAAGGCTAAGCCTACGCATTATAATTATGCGTGGCCTCTCAAGTATAGTTACGGCACTGGTGCTATTAATTGCATTCACTATGGTGGTTTCAATTACCTTAATCTTAATTAATCTTTTTAAGTCATATAACTATGCCTCATCAACAATATTAAGTACAGGCTTAAGTGCACTTAATTGCATTAATGATTCAAGTACAGTTCAGTTTAATGTAAGTAATATTGAGGTTAGTTTAAGTGAAAGATGCATGATAATTGTGGTGAATGGAACAAGGTACATAGTATACCCAGCTTTAGGAAGCCCTGGTTAATGAAATCACCTAGCCCTACTGGGTTTTATGATTACGTAGAGGCCGTAGATTAACGATAGTAGGAGTATTAAGTCAACGCCAAATGCCTCATAGGCGTACCTATGTGGGTAACCGCCCCTGTAACCCAAGTAGGTGAACCCAAAGACTACCAGCAGCATTATGAAAGCTATCACCCACACTGCAAGATCTATAGACCTCCTCATAAACGCCCAGTTAAATCAGAGTAATTAAGTGTTTTGCTAAGGATGCTCATAGGGATTCAGTGTATTTAAGTTAAGAAAACAGATGGCTGATTCTTAAACCCATTTCAAGCACATTCATTAACCTTAGAGGAGCATTTCCTACTCTGACCTCCTCCCCGCCCTAAAGGGCGAGGCTTTCAGCTGTAAATTTATAATTTAAAGTCCCCCAGTAAGCTAAGTGTATTATAAGTGTCATATTATTTAACTTATTCCTGCCTTAAAGCTGACGGTTCTCCATCCGGAGGGGTGTGGGCTCTGGCTTCACTGAGTTATTTATTACTCTTCTAAGCTCCTCATGGGGGCGGCATCATGCATTAGAGCCCGCCATCAGCTGTAGGCAGTGTGGTTCATCACCCATTAAGCCCATTCACCTCTACCTCCAGCCTATTAACACCTAAGAAATACCCACCCCAAAGAGGCAAGGCTTCCTGAGTATTCTGTGAAGCCTTAAGTGTGTAGTTCTAAGTCATCTGCAAAGTATTTAAACTCATAAACGCAGTTAACTTAATTTATGAGTGGTGGGGGTAAGTGGATTTGCGTGGTCTGTGGTAGTAGGGATGTTGGATTAATAATTGAGGGTAAACTATACTGCAGTAAATGCGGTTCAAAGGTTATTAGACTTCACATGTATAAGTTCCTTAATAGGCTTAAGCAGGAAAATTTAATAGACCCAAGTGTGGAGATCCCTAAGCCATGAGGCTAATTAATGTGCTTCCATTGGTGCTGGTGATAATGCTTGGATTAGTGGCTATTGTTCATGCACAGCAGTGCTCATTAACATTAAATATGACTCTGGGTCACATTAATGTAACCACTAATGCACAATCAGTAAGTATACGTGCATGGGGTGTTATGGGAGTCACTAACCACACTGCCTGTAGCTTCCGCTACATTGTGTTCAAGTACTCATTATTGGGAATGTCATCATTAATATATGTTCACGCATCATCAAATAGTAGCAGCTATGTTATTTTAAATTCAAGTATAGGTAAACACGTGTTGATGTGCCTAACCCTTAATCCAATAGTAGCAAGGAATAATGTTATTGAATTAACCTCAAGGGGGGGATCAATTACAGCCTATTGCTCAATCGTTAATGAGGATTCATTAAAGCAGTACGGTCTACTGTTAGCAGTATTAATAGGCATTGCCTTGGTTACAGTACTCTACTTCACCATTAGGAACCTTTTGAAGTAGAGTTTAGTTTATTTAACTCAAGTATCCAGGAAACAGTGAGCTGAGTAATATTATTCAGTTCACTTGACCAATCACCATTAATTAGCGTTAACTTAGCATTCTTAATAACTGACTTAACAGCATTAGCTTCCTCAACAGGTGCGTTAGGGTCATTAATGCTGTAAACCAGTAATGTAGGTATGCTTAGTTTAGGTAATTCATCAATGTAATTAATTACCCTAGGTGTTGAGATAAGTACCATGCCGGTAATCGCGTTATGCCTCATTTGAGTTACATAATCAAGTACAATTCCCCCACCCTGCCCAACCCCAGCTAATATAACCTTCTTACCGTTAAGGGCATTAACAATTAATGATAGTGCCGTAACCCTACTTGCTTTATTCATGTTTGCTGGAGCGGAGGATAAGTCCACGTGAATTACCTTGAATCCAGCTGCGGCTACCCCCTTAATGATGCCCATGAATCTATTTGCCGATGCATTAGGTGGGGGTATTACTATGAATACTACATCCCCATCCCCACTCTCCAGGTACCTCACCCTGAAGTTACCCACATTCACGTAATTCTCAGTGATCACTTGAGCCATTGTAGGCCGTGTTTTTAACCATTATTCAAATAATCCACTAAGCGCCATCATTTAAGCACCTGAGGTTAACCTAACCTGCGGTGGCAATGTTTGATAGAATCCTAACTGCAGCGCTCTTAGCCCTACTTAATTCTACATCATTATTACTTAATTCACTTGGGTCGATGAATATGAATATGTGTGGGGTTTGCCCCCATGCATTATCAATGGCCTTTATTAATGGGGATACTTCAGTAATGGTTATTAATGACCCATCATTATTCCTAACTAATGTGTTTATGTCATTACTGAATGATGCTATGGAAACCAGTATCTTACAATTACAGTTAAGGGCTCCTTTCATTTCATTAACTACCTTAGCCTTAAATTCATTAGCCCAGTTTAATCCATATACCTCTAGGTGTTCATCAACATACTTATTAAGCATTATTGCATTGCCTAGGCCGAAAATCATTATGAAGTCCTCATCCCTCTTCCACAGTGCCCTCATATTAGTCCTCCTATGTAGTATTGAATCCGCATAATCCCTAACATAACCATTAAGCATCCCCCCATGGTAAACTTCACTAAGTATGGCGCTTAAGTAGTCATCAGTGTATAGGTCTAGGTCACCATCATTAGGGTTTCCATTAAGGAAATTAACTGCAGCATTCTTAAAGTTCTTAGCCTCCTCAAGTGTTATTATATTTCTGAAAACCTCCCTGAACATTTCATTATACTGAAGAACCTTATGATGCGTGTAAACCCACTTATATAGATTATACCTAGCAATTGCGTAACCCTCTAGGAATGCCTTAGCCTTATCATTAAATATCAGCATACCTTTACCTAAATGCAGGTAATTAACGAGCCTTGCAATATCAATTGCCCCACTCCCTGACCCAACACCAGTGAAGTAAAGATCCCTGAGCGTGTAATCAAGCCTATCGGCATCAATACCCCCTGAAATTATTGAGGCTAAGGATTCCAGAAGCATAATATCGCCATCACTCATATTGCTCAATAACTTAACCTCAGGTATACTTGCCTCTAAGTTAACTGAACCATATTGAATAGCTAGTCTTGCCCGTTTAATTAACCTATAGAATGTTATTAACCTGAGTATACTTGCATCAATACCTAGGCTACTAACTATTCTTCTAAATTTGCTTGAACCCATTATCATTAATCCAGCTACCTCATGCTCCTTTCCTAATCCTGCAGTGTAAGGCAGCTGCTCGGGCTTAAGTAACGATGCTACATAGCCATCTAGGACATGGGATAATGGTGGGTGGCCAATATCATGGTGTAATCCACCTAACCTAATGTATTGCCTTATGGCACTGATTCCCTCATCATGAAGCCCAAGTGCATTCATTAAGGACTTAATATCCTTTTCATCAACCTCACTTAATACTCTCTCCACTATTAATGTGGCTAAGTACATGGTGCCTAAACTATGCTCAAACCTGCTTCCCCTAGCTGATGGGTAAACAAAATAAGCTAAGCCATCTTGAGTTATTTTCCTAAGCCTCTGCACGAAGACATCATTATCCAGTAGTTTAGCCTCATCATTACTTAACCTAATCCAACCATATATAGGATCCCTAAGCTCTTTCCACGACACTGATTTAACGCCTAGTATTCAATTTTATAAACCGTACCTAAAGTTGCATTGGGGTACTGAATGTATTACTCCTCTTGTTTTAGTGGTGTTTTCAACACTTAGTGGCTTAGTAATTAAAGTGTGCTTGATTAATAAGCTAAGTTGAAGGCTCAGGTATACAGTATGAAAACGCATGAAGTAACTAAGTACAATACATCACACCCATGCGTATTCCACGTGTTGAGGCTAAGAAATACTCAAGGAGGGTGTGGTTAACTGCCCATTAGGCCATAGAATGTACAGTGACTTAAATGGTACATTAAATGTAGTGAAGGAGTTTATAATCAGCAATATTAAAAATTACCCTCATTCCTTGTACTATACAACAGAGTAGCATTCATAAAAGGAGTGTAATCCCCAAGACCCCAGAAGGCCCGCCATTCAAGGCAGGGAGGAAGTCGGACAACCTTTAAATGAGTAGTATGTATTAGGGTGTTGTGAAGATTGGTTTAATTGGCGCTGGTCCAAGTAACCTTTTTCTAGCTTGGCTGCTTAGGAATGAAGCTGATTTTCACATAATTGAGGAGGATAGGAGGCTTGGATTACCACTACACTGCACTGGCTTAGTTAGTGAGAGGATGGCTATTGCATTGGGGATGAGTAAGAGAGTGTTTGATAATTATTACGATAAATTAACCGTAACCACTGATCCGTATTCAACAGGAGTTTTACTTAGGTTCACTAATAGTAGAGTCATAATGTTGAATAGGCCAGGGCTTGAGGAGTACTTGTATGGTAAAGCATCATTAAAAATGGAGCATATGGGGGTAAGGGCCACGGATGTTAATCATAAAGGTGTAGTTAAGGGTAGTGGTGGATTTGAGGATTCATTCGACCTAGTAGTTATTGGTGAGGGTGCTAGGAATGTATTGAGTAGGAGGGTGCTGGGTACTAGGTTAACCACGGTTAGTGGAATACAGGTTGATGGTTACTCACCTTACCTAAGGAACTTAGTTGATGATGATCACCACATTATTGTGCTTTTTAACGAAAAGTACAGTGGTAGGTTCTTCACATGGATAGTTCCAAGGGGTGGAGGGGAGTTCAGAATTGGTGTCGTTGATGATACTAGTGTTGTTGGATTAAGGTTTAGGAGAATTATTAGCCAGTTTAAGGTAACACCCAGGAGGATTTTCGGAGGAAAGATTGTGCTTGGTTCACTTAACGTTAACCATGGGTATAAATCAGTGGTGGCTGTGGGGGATTCAACAGGTGTTACTAAGGCGTTAACTGGTGGGGGAATCATAACAGGTATGTTGACTTCCCTAATCCTAGCTAGGGTTATTCATGAATCAAACACAGGCGTTTCTGAGCGCTACAGCAGTATGCTTAATGATACGTTGGGTAAGTTAGCCAAAGTGTACTCAACATTGTCCAGTATGCTTTACAATAACATTGAGTTGGTTGAGAGGGCATTAAAGGAGATTAATGAAAGGCACGTGGAGGTTAATGTACCTGACTACGATAACCACATGGATGCATTAATTAGGCTCCTCATAACTAATCCTAAAATAGGCTTAAAGGTTATTAAGTATACTCCATTGATTAATATGGGTAAGTTTAATTTACGCAGCATAATCAGCGCGTTACTTTAATCATGCTACTCATATCACTCAGTAACTTAGCTCCATCACCATTACTAAACCACTTCCAATAAGGCTCCAGGAACCTAATGGCCTCCTCAATAACCGCACTCTTAAGATCCAGTGGATGAATCTTACCCTCAGCGTAATCTTTAGTTAACTCATCAAACGTCCAATACTCCACTGCACCACCGTACTCACTGGGCCTCTTTACGGTAAATGGGTTCTTCCTAGGTTCCCTGAAGGAGAATAATTTAGCTAATTCAACAACTGGATTATTCTCAATAGTCTTAGGTGGGCAGTAGGCGTTCTTAATTTTCTTGGCTACATCATCTGGCGAATCGTGCAGGAATATGGCTGTCTCAGGCCTTGACTTACTCATCTTAGCCTCCGATAAGTTAAGCCTACTCTCCTTACCAGTCATGGTTAATGATGGTATGAGGTGGTGCAGTAGGATTATAGGCTTCACCGCCCTTCCCTCAAGGGTTAGCGGCATTAACTTAATCTTATCGTAAACCTCCCTAGCTAAGACGTAGACTTTTCTTTGATCCACGCCGCCATGCGCAATATGGGTTCCTAATGCATATACGTCAATAACCTGCATTAGCGGGTATATTAACCAAGACATCTTAGCCGTATTGGTGAATGTCCTACCCATTATGGTTAAGCTATGCCTAACATCAGATAATGATACTTGCCTAGCCAGGTCAAGGACCTGAATCCAGTATTCATGCTTCTCCTCAACTAGGTTAGATGCCAGTATGAAGTCCACTGAGTCTGGGTCACCACCAAGTATACTAATGGATTTTTTCAAGGTCTCCTTAAAGTATGTTACAGCCACATTCTTAATCACCTCTAAGTCACCGCCTAACTTATGGTTCAGCCAGGAATGTAAGTCAGCCAGTAGGATTGATACCTTAACTCCAGCCTTCTGTAAATCAACCAACTTATACATACTCACTACCCCAGTGCCTATATGAATGTAACCTGATATCTCAAAGCCTATGTAATGCTTAAGGGTTTCACCAGTCTCAAAGTAATTCCTTAACTCCTCCACAGTCAATAACTCCTCAGTTGGGTACCTTAAGGCTAAGTTAACCTTATCCTCAACATCCATCACCAACTAACCAACCTAAGCTTAATAAGGATTTTAGTCGTAAATATGGTTAATTCCCAATCACACCAGGGTTAACTCAGTATGTTGCCTAGGTTTTAGGTAATCATGGTTTCTCAGCCGATTGCGTTAATGGTTTACTAAAGCTAACTATTTAAATGCTTGAATAAAGGGGTATGTTGGTGAAGCCACGTGTCTACTAGAACTGCTTCTGCAGGGGATATTAAGGAGGGTTCATATATTATGATAGATAACGTGCCCTGCAGGGTTGTTGAAGTTGAGAAGAGTAAGACAGGGAAACATGGTAGTGCTAAGGCTAGGATAGTGGGTATTGGTGTCATTGATGGCGTTAAGAGGACTATAGTAGTCCCAACTGATGCCGCCGTTGAGGTTCCTGTAATTGAGAAGTTCACTGCGCAAGTAATATCAATTAGTGGTGATAATGTTCAATTAATGGATCTTAGGAATTATCAAACATTTGAAATACCAAGTAATTATATTGAGGATGAGGCAAAGGGGAAGCTTGAACCCGGCGTCCAAGTTGAGGTTTGGGATGTAGCAGGGTATAGGAAGATAATGAGAACCAGGTAATCAATAAGTGTTAAAGGCACCTTATAGTCTTTTTAACTTAACTGAAATTCACTAAGCTTAGCCCTATTTTAAATGCTTAAAACTTCACTCATTTAGAGGTTAATGAGGTTCATCAACTTTAAAACACTCATAAGCACCTTAATAATGCTGAATTAACCTAGAACTAATTATACTCATTAATTTAAGACTCCACATCCTAATCCTAGGCATCTATGGTTGCTTAAATTTAAATTCCTGCACTATTGGTAGTTCATAGTATTGAAGGCAATGAGGTTAGGTTTATAAACTCTATAGTTACCTTGCCATGGTGGGATCATCCCAGCATCCCCCGTTTTGGAGCTTGTGGATATTTCATTCAGCTATAGAACTGAGAGGGGGCCTCTTCAGGTTCTTAGGGATGTGTCTTTCACAGTCTATGAGAAGCAGTACGTATCAATAGTGGCGCCTACAGGAACTGGGAAAACAACCCTTCTAAGGATTATAGCTGGGTTAAGGAAGCCGGATACAGGCAAGGTGATATTAATGGGTGAGGAGGTTAAGGGTCCAACACCTAAGATCTCAATGATATTTCAAGATTTCGCATTATTCCCGTGGTTAACGGCCCTGGAGAATGTTGAAATAGCCCTACTTCATAAGAAGCTTAGTAAGGAGGATAGGGTTAAGTTAGCTAGAAGGTACCTTGAGTTAGTTGGGTTAGGTAGCTTTGAGAATTATTACCCAAGGGAGTTAAGTGGGGGTATGAAGCAGAGAGTTGCAATTGCAAGAGCCTTAGCCGCTCAGCCTATCTTACTGCTTATGGATGAGCCCTTCGCTAACCTTGATGCCATAACCGCTGAGGGTCTTAAAAGTGAAATATATAGCATGGTTTTTAATGAGGAATCAACGGTTAAGGCAATAGTGATGGTTAGCCATAACCTCGGGGAAGTGATTGAGCTTAGCGATAGGGTTATTGTACTCGGTGGTAGGCCCGCAACAGTGATTGCAGATATAAGCATTGACTTACCTAGACCTAGGTCACCTAGGGATAAGGAGTTCCAGGAATACTTGGATATGCTTTACAGTGAAATATCTAAATCCATGGAGCTCACCACTGTTGTTAAGGTGAATGGTAAATGAGCGCCTTGAGCATAGTCATTATATCACTATTAGCCACCCTTGCAACATTTGCTAGGGTTGCAGCAGCAATCATTGCCTCAATAGTAACTGGCTGGTTCCTTGGATATGCTGCCGCTAAGAATGGTTTAGTGGAGAGGGTGTTCCTATCAGTAACCCAAACGCTGGAGGCTGTTCCAGTAATAACATTCTTTCCAATAGTTCTAGTATTCTTCATAAGCAGTATAAGGGGTTACCTTGGCGTTGAATTAGCCGTTGACTTCCTAGTCTTCACTGCAGTGGTCTGGAATATTTGGGTTGGGGAATATGAGTCGATTAAGACTGTTTCCCAGTCCCTTGAGGATGTGGCTAATATGTATAAGTTATCGTTTACAGCTAAATTCAATAAACTATACATACCAGTTACAATACCTCGAGTTGCTGGAAATGTCCTAGTAAGCTTTGCTGATGGTTTATTCTACATAACAGTCAGTGAGGTTATTGCATTAGGTACTAAGAGTTACCACGTGTTTGGGATAGGTTCATTAATATTCAGTTGGGTTAATGAAGGTACATGGTTTAATGCAATAGCCGCATTAATGATACTAATAATTATGGTTACAGTGGTAGTCTTTGGTATTCTTAGGCCATTCGTTAATTGGGCTGTTAAATACAGTTATGACCCTTACGCTGAGGTAATGAGGACTGGGGTAAGGAGGCAAACACCCAGTAGGATTAGGGCGTCATTAGCCAGAAACGTGAGGTACCTTAGGAGGATAACGGCTGCTGAAAGGGCGTTGGTGCCCACCTTCGTTAGGGCGACAAGCTATGCAGTATACCATAGGTTGACTGTAAGGCCAAGGCCAATTAATGTATTGACAAGGTTTGATAAGTATATTGCAGTGGGTATTGGTTCGCTGCTTCTTGCCTTAATAGCGTATGGTATTTACTCATCATGGAGCACCACTTGGCTACCAATAATGATTAACATTTACGATAATTGGGGAATATACTTATATTACCTTGGATTAGATTGGCTTAGAATAGTGCTAGTAACAGTATCCGCAATATTGATTGCCATTCCTGTAAATTACCTAATGGTAACTAGGCCTAGATTAGAGGCAGTATTGTTACCAATCCTAGAGGATTTAGCCTCAATCCCAGTCTCAGCATACCTGCCCCTAGTGGCAATACCCTTCGTAACTTACTTAGCCATTAGGCTTGGTTTAAGGATCTCGCTTGAGGTTCTGGTCTTCATTGTTGCATTCCTTAGCACAGCCTGGTATGTCATATACAACATGTACGTGGGAATGAAGACAATACCACGGAGCCTATGGGATGTAGCCGATAATTTAAATTTATCAACATGGCATAAGTTAACTAAATTAGCTGTCCCTGGTGCAATGCCTGCAACCATAACGGGATTAGCCAGTACAGTGGGTTCAACCTGGGGTGGCCTTGAAATTGCTGAATACTTCCAGGGTATTAACGGTAAGGTTTACATGGTTCACGGCTACACCGCCTTAATGGATTACTACACAGCCACAGGCAATATTATTGGGTTAGAGGCAATGAGCCTAATACTTGCAATTAACGTTATCCTACTAAGCGTATTCCTATGGAGGAGCCTATTCACCACGGCCAGGCAAAGGTACCGCATGGAGGGTGCTATATCAATGTGAAAGAACAGTACATTATTTACAATGCCTAACACTACTTTATTATTAAAGCTTAAAAACCGTTTCCCCAGGATTGCGTTAAGTATGGTTAAGAAATCAGTGGTTAGGTGTTCAATATGCGGTTCAGTCATTAGCGGGAGGGTTAGTAGGCCATATGGCGGTTACGTATGCCATAAGTGCTTATCAATGGGCTTAAAGTTATCGGTCAGGTTAATGGGTGCTTAAAAATGGGTGTTATTGCAATTAGTGGACAAGTGGCTAGTGGTAAGACTACTGTAGCCAAGCTTCTTGCAGATAAGTTAAGCTATAGGTTCGTCTCAATAGGTGAATTATTTAGGAAGGTGGCTACTGAGAGGGGGTTAACGCTAATGCAGCTTCATGAGCTTGCTGAAAGGGACCATAGTATTGACCTCCATGTGGATCAAGTATCAATTGAGGAGGCTAAGAAAGGTAAGGTAGTTATTGAGGGGCATTTAGCAGCATGGATAGTGAAGGATTATGCCGATGTTAAGGTTTACTTAAAGGCGGATATGATGTCTAGGGCAAGTAGGCTAGCGCGTAGGGAGGGCATTAGCATTAATGACGCTATTAATGAAATTAAGACCAGGGAGGAGTCAAATAGGAGGAGGTACATGACTATATATTCAATAAACATTAGTGACTTATCAATATTCGACCTGGTGATTGACACATCATTAATAAACATAAGCGATGTATTAGATGTAGTCGGTAGCTATGTAATTAAGGTATTAAATGCTAAGGGTAAGTTATGAAGAATTCAATAATGCCTCGTCCCCATTAAATGATAATGCAGCTTACTCAAGACTCATAAGGATTAGCCAAGTAAGGTTAAGTCAAGTATATTGTATTGTTAATAAGTGTAAGATTAATTAACTGCATGTTAAGGCCTAATTAAGTGGATGTTAGTGATATTGTTAAGGAAGCTAGGGTTATAGCAAGGAGGAGGTTAAATGGCCACTTGCTTCTAGTTGCGCTTCAATGCCTAAATGATGATGATGTAGTTGCAGTGGCTGAGAAGAGGCTTAATAATGATCCACTTGGGAGGGCTGAGGCGCTTAGAGTACTAGTAATGCTTTGTATTGAGCCTCAGGAATCTAAGGGTAATGATAAACTTGAATGAACTCCCCCAATTCTAAACTTAATTAACCTTCTTCACGATATTATTCATAGTAATTCCGGATTTATAAAAGCTAATGGCAATTGAACTCACTGTAGGCAATGATTAATGTAAGGCGTTGAAACCACTCCTGGCATGGTGGGGCCGCCGGGATTTGAACCCGGGATCACACGGGCATACCCCACCCCACTGGGTTTAACTATTACTTACTGTACCCAGTGGCGGCGTCCAAGCCGTGCGTCCTAACCAGGCTAGACTACGGCCCCTCCTTGACTCATTACGCGTCGGTTTATTAACTTTACCACGTACCTGAAGCATCTTGCGTGAAATGTGAGTAATAATTAAGTCTCTAGGAATTTACCTGTTAAGCGTTAATTAAAATTTAATGAATTCAGCATCATTAGTTTAAGGCATACTAATGCTCATTAAGTGCAGTTAATTAATTCATAATGTTAAGTTAATAATCTTTGTCACAATGTAAGGCTTAAACACTACATTCATCATTGCATTATCCTCAGTAGGTATAGCCAGTATTGTTAACTCATTCTCATTATCTAAGTATGGTTCAGGTAGGTAGAACATGCTTTGTGAGCCGCTTGGGTAATACCTGCCGATTAATCTGCCATTCAAGTATATTAATGCGTGAACCCTTCCACTTAACTCAACGTGAAGTGGCGCATTAATGTCGCTTGGTTTATTAACCGTGAACTTAAGTTTAATGGTTGATGGCTCACTTATCGTTAATGGTAGCTTAGAGTTATCCCTCGCCTCACCTAACTCCATAATGCTTAAGCTATAGTCATTAATAATGCTCCCCCATAAATCAACATCAACATTCCCTGGAGTTGAACCAACCTCCCTAATGCCGTATCTTAATAATGCAATGACTACTTCAACATCCCCACTTCTTAAGCCACCGTATACTGCGGTTTCAAATGGTTCATCACCATGACCCCTATAGACTTCCTCACCATTAATGAAAACCACCATTGCAGCCCACTGCTCGGCTTTACTAATCCTAAGAACAATGTGCCTTGCTTCATCCAAATGAAGCCTGCCCCTATAGTAAATAACGGCATTACTTGGCTTACCTAGGTCACTAACACTCTTAACCCACTTAACCTTAGGTAAGTATTCCTTAATTTCCCTATTAATCACCATGGTGTGGCTATAGTTGGTTGCAATACCAGGCTTAAGTCTATTGGATAAGTCAAGTATACCGTATTCCCATGAATTAACCTTAATACTACCAACGTGATTAATTAACACTGGTGATTGCAGGCCTGTGAAGAAGGGTATGGCACCATCATTAGGATGGCCAGTTGACTCAACTATAATTCTTAAATCACCGGCATCGGCATTGGTTTTAACGTATATGAATCCGCTTGCTGTAACCTTACCATTATTAACCACCGTGGCGTAATCATGGATTATAAAGCCTATTAGGCTGCTTGTGTTAAGCTTCGCATCATAGATGTATAATCCATGCTTAAATAAGCCTAATTCCTCAAGGGGCTTAACGTTACTGAGTTTAAGAATGGGCTTAATACCTACTGTGCCCTTGGTGACTTGAGTAACGGATACATTAGGCTGCTCAACATTAACATTAAGCTCAATCCTAGTTAAGTCCAGTTCAGGAATGTACTTACCTTTACTTGACTTAAACGGTAGATAAAGCACGTTAACACCCTCCTTAGCCTCAATTAGTAGTGAATTATAGTTACCATCCCTAATTAAGTATACGTTTGATGGAGTATAGTAATCGTTCATTATCCAAGTCCTTGATGCAAATAATTCACTTAGAACTAATACCCTAACATTACTCTTACCTTCAATTATGCATCCACTTAATTCACTCGGCACCTTACCGCTCAATACTGTGAATTCACCCTCAATACGTTGACTAATACCTAAGCATGATTTAACCGAACCACCTTTAAGCCTAATAGTGAATTCATCACCAGTATTACCGTAGAGTAGCACATCCCCATCCCTAACAGTCAGTAGGCTTAGGTTTGTTTCACTAATCGTAATACCCTTAATGCTTAAGTTGCTTGGAATAACCTTAACACCCCTTGCCGGGACCTTAACACCCCCATCAATCCACTCAGCCTCGGTGTTATTAATGTAGAACCTTAACCTTAAATCACCCTTACGCCTAATAATCAGCAGCCTACCATTATCATATGATTCGCTTTCTGTTTCACTACCATCAATGAACTCGGCTAATGGAGTAATTAACTTAACCTTATAGTACCTTTCACTTAACTCACCCCACTCCCTAATTGAAGCTTCATAATCATAAGTTGAGGTTATCCACCTACCAGTCCAGTAACCGAAGTTTGTACCCCCATGGAACATGTAGAAGCTTACCACATCGGAACCATAGGCTAATGCCGTTGCTAAAAGTATCCTAGTCCAGTCGGGTGGGAAACTACCTCTAGATGTTGGTAGTGGCCTATTTATTGTTGAGAACCATCCACCCTCATATTCAAGTATCTTAGGCCTACCACCCTGGGTTTCTAGGAGGTCCTTGATACTCCATATTACTGAGCTTAGGTCCCATGGACTTGGATAAAGATCCAGCGCATCAGTATATATTGTATTCCTAACATACCTATTGACATTAGTGTATAGTTTAACCGTAACACCAATTTGCCTAGCTAACTCAGCTAGCCTCATGTGCATTGGTACATCACCCCAGAAGTACTCATTCTCTAGTTGAACTACATCAACGCCACCATTAGGTTCCTGGTGCTTAACAATAATGGGTAATATTACTCTAAGCCACCTCTCAGCGTAGGGCCAGTAAGATGAGTCAAGGCTCCTAGGCACCAACTCCCTGCTAAGTAGCCAGTCAGGGTGCCCACCATTATCCCACTCTGAACAAATGTAGGGCCCAACCCTGGCAATTATCCTAAGGCCAAGCCCCTCAGCCTTACTTAAGTATGCGTCAACATCCTTCTCACCGGAGAAGTCGAATACACCTGGTTCAACTTCATGGTAATTCCAGGCAAAGTAAGTGTTTAGGCAGTTTAACCCAGCCCTCTTAATCTTAAGTAGCCTATCTTCCCAAAGACCCCTAGGGACCCTGAAGTAATGCATTTCACCGCAGAGGAGCATATTAAGGTGATTAAAGGCAGCATTAAAGTATTACTATATTGCACATATTGTTCTAGGGCGTAATTTCATTGTGTATTAGGATGCCGTGGCTTACTTAACAGGTAATGTATTAAACACCTGTATGAATGTTAAAGCATGGGTCCTTATTTCAATTCCTTAGATACCTTAATTAACGCCTCAGCGGTTCTCCGTACTTCATCCTCACTGAGTAACACGTGTTGAGGTACCCATATAACCCTCCTACATGCATCCTCAGTTACAGGTAGGTTTAACCTAGAGTAGTCCGGTAACTTCCAGTACGCTTCCTTGAAGGCTGGCTGCCTATAGAGTGGCATTGGGTAACCCTCAACAACTGTTCCTCTCCTATTATTAATTTCATTAACTACCCTGGCCTTCCCATATTGATTAATTAACCTTTTACTAATCCATATTGGGAGGAGGTGGTTTGAACTTGAGACATGGTTAGGCGGTTTAACTGGCTTGAAGTCCTCAACACCCTCAAGCATTTCGTAAAGTAGCTTAGCGTTCCTCTCTCTAATTTTAAACTCGTCATCGTAGCGTTTAAGTTGAGATAATAGTATAGCTGCCTGTAGTTCAGTCATCCTGAAGTTCCACCCAATAAGCACATGCATGTACCATTCGCCGTTAATCTCCCTACCCGCATTATGATATGACCAAGCCCTAATGTAAGTCTCATAATCATTAGTCACAATAATCCCACCCTCCCCAGCAGTCATATTCTTACTACTCTGGAAACTAAAGGCACCTGCATCACCTATTGCCCCCACTCTACGGCCCTTATATGTTGCTCCATGAGCCTGCGCTGCATCCTCAACAACCTTAGCACCATGCCTCCTAGCCTCATTAATAACCCCCTCAAGCTCAGCAGGTATCCCTGAGAAGTGGACTGGTACAATTAACTTAATCCTATTATCCTTATCCTCCTCTAGAACGGCCTTAAGTGACTCAACACTGATGTTTAATGTTTCAGCATCAATATCAACAAAGACTGGAATAGCCCTAAGCAATACACCAGCCGTTGCAGTAGCTATGAAGGTGTAGGCTGGTAATGCAAAGTAATCTCCCTCATTCAACCCAACCGCTAGGTAGCTTAGGAATAAACCCACTGTACCACTTGTTACTGCCACGGCGTACTTAGACTCATGGTACCTTGAGAACTCCCTCTCAAACTCCTCCACAATACCACCAGGAACCCTACCCCATTTACCACTCCTGAATGCTTTAAGTAAAGACTCCTCATCACTTGAGTTAACTGGAGGCCACTTAACCATGCCTAATTTAATTAATTCAAGTATTATTAAGGTTTACTCATAGTTAAATTTAAGGATTCATACTTTATTTAGGTCCTTATTCCATAAAGCCCACCTGCATTTATTGAGGATATTGCCTCCTTATCCTTATCCTGAATCTTAGATAATTGAAGCTTAAGTATTGAGGACTTAGGGTACTTCATAATGAACCCTGTTGATAATACGAGCCTTGATGCTCCATATAGTTTAACTAACTCCTCAATATGACTGTAAGGTGCCCCTAGTACCTGTGATGATGCGAAATCCACGTAGATATCACCATTGTACAATGATCTTAAGTTAACTAAGTCATTATACGGGAAGTGAGATAACAGTACCCTAAACTCCCCACTCTCCCTCTTAACCGTAGTTTTCAGAGTCATTAAGGCGTCATTTAATTCACCTAACATTATCCTATACCTAAAGGAGTAGGCCCTATGCATTTGCCTCAAATCCTCCAGTAAGTTAAGGATTACTACGGCGCCATTGCTTAAGGCTTCAATTAAATTACTAATCACACTCCTCCTCATTATCCTGTAGCCATGGTATATTGGGCTAGTGATAAAGCCCACGTAACCCATTTTACTATATTCCCTAATCCTCAACTTATCCTCGTAATCAGGGTTAAATACAGCCAACTTATGTATAGTGCAGTTAACACTGGGATCCTCCTTAGCGAACTCCACGTTAGCCCACCATGGGTCCCTATGGAATAGTGCAGTTAGGTTGAACATTACGCAATGCCTAAAGCCCTCTAAGGCTAATTTTGATGCCACGGCCTCAGTACTCATTGAGAGGTATCTGAATGGGTATGTTCCACTCATGCATAGTGCATCAATCATTACTGCTCACCTAAAATCCTCATGGCGTTTAACTTAAGTATCTTAATCCTAGACTCCTCACTAATATTGGCGCTCATTATCCTAGCCACGGCTGCTGATATTAATGTGTCTGTGGCGAAGAGTACTCTATCATCACCAAGAACCCTAACAGCCTCTTCCACTGAACCATAATCAGCCACACTTCCACCAATATCAACGTAAACGTTGAGTAAATCCCTAACCCTACTTACTGCATATTCCCAATCACCACCACCTGTTATGTGAGCCATGATTATTTTAGCCTTAGGGAATCTTAATGCAAGTGACCTAATATCCTCGGGTTCACTCTCATTAGGCCTAGAGGTTGGGTAAAGCCTATGGGCTGTATGAACCAGTATGGGAACATTATTCTCCACTGCAACTTCAATTATAGGATCAACAATACGCCTACTAACCCTAACAGCCCTATACAATTTAACACCTATGAACCCCCTCTCCTTAATGAAGAATTCAGTCATTTTAACCGCATCATGGTTAAGTGGATTAACGTACACGAATCCCTTAACCTCCTTAAACTTCCTTGATAATTCATAGACAAATTCATTAGCCTTCCAAACCTCCTCAGAGGGCGGCTTGAAACCAGTCATGGCATATGGATGGTAACTAACCCACAATTGCTCAATACCAAGCATCCTTGAAAGCCTAATCATCTCCTCATTAAAGCCCATATCAGGATAACAGTGAGTGTGAACATCCACTGCGCCACCTAAGTTAATCACTAACTTCACCACAGCTCAAGTTAAGCAATGCACTTATAACGTTAACTACTATTGCTTTCCAATTAATGTAGGCTATGATAAATAAACCCTAGGCTAATAATTTACTTTATAATGCCATGAGAATGCTCATTTTAACTCATTACTAGGTTAAGGTAATGCGTTTACTACGTGAATAATCCACAATCATATTTTAATAAATTTAAATTCACGTCTACTGCCAGTACTAATATATATTACTACCAGTGCCTTAACCGTAGTGCCTCACTAATTCTTGGGTTTAAATACCCAACCACTGATGCATTGCGCCTCCTTAATTGCCTAATGCCTTGAATGTAATCGTGCTTGTGGTTGGTTTATGGTTGAGCGTAATACAGTAATGATGTAGGCATAACATGCAGCAGCGTGGATACAAGCCTAAGCCCACTAAACTACATTAAACAGCAATAACATCAACAACTCATCAAAAATCAAAAGCATTAAATTACCATTTTCCTTAATATTAAATTCATTTTAAGGCATTGTTCATCATCCAATTTTCTAGATTACAGAGGCATAACGCATTGAGGTTAAGGATTAATTAATTGATCCTTTAACATATCCTCCTGTCCTTAACTCACCCATAGCTTAAACCATAGCCTCAATACTCTTACAGCTCATATAATACTTCTTTGGATGCAAGCCAATGTAAAGCCTAGCAGTATAATTAACAGCCCAACAATAAGAATCAAACCCGAATACTTGAAATACTGACGGCACCCTGCTTTAGAAAGGTGAAGCTTCCCTAATTATGCTGGCGGCTCCCCTT
>NZ_DAXS01000034.1:13091-15112 GCF_002506515.1 Caldivirga sp. UBA161 | reverse complement strand
GGGTTTAAAGAAGATAGGGACAATATCCCATTATACTGAGCATTAAAGAAAGCCAGCTTAGAGGCTTCACTTCTCTTTGTGAGATAACTTATTCATGAGGATAGGTTTAAATTACTGCATAATAAAGACGACTTATGTCATCTATAAGGGTTGAGGAAGTAAAGAGTGGTGAGGAGGAAAGGAGGAGGATAAGTGTACATAGCCACATTAAGGGACTTGGTATAGTTAACGGTAAGGTGGAGAAGATTGCAGATGGTTTCGTGGGTCAAGTTGAGGCCAGGGAGGCTGCAGCAATGGTTGTTAAGATTATCAAGGCAGGTAAATTCAGTGGTAAAGGTGTATTGATAGTCGGCCCACCTGGCACTGGTAAGACGGCATTGGCTATTGGGATTGCCAGGGAGCTTGGGGCTGATACCCCCTTTGTTCACCTTAATGCAGCTGAGATATATAGTGTGGAGATTAAGAAGACTGAATTCCTAATGAGGGCCCTTAGGAAGGCCATTGGGCTTAGAATAAGGGAATGGAGGAGGGTTTACGAGGGTGTGGTTAAGTCCATTGAATTTAAGTACGGTAAACACCCATATAATCCCTACATTCAGGTACCAGTTGGGGCTACTGTGAGGTTGAAGACTACTGATGAGGAGAAGGTACTGAAGGTACCCCAGGAGATTGCTGCGCAGTTGATTGAATTAGGAATCAGCACTGGTGATGTTATAATGATTGATGAGGAGACTGGTAGGGTTATTGCTGAGGGGCAGGCTCAAGGTGAGGGTGAGGAGCAGTATGATATATATGTTAAGCGTAAGCTTGAGGTACCTAAGGGGCCTGTGCATAAGGAGAAGGAGATAACAAGGTTCTTCACGCTTCATGACCTAGACATGTATCAGGCTAGGCAACAGGGCTTGGTTTCAGCAATGTTGTTCGGGGTATTCACTGAGGAGAAGGAGATACCAAGTGAGGTTAGGAATGCTGTGGATAATTTCGTTAAGGAGACGGTGGATAAGGGTAATGGTGAATTAATCCCAGGTGTACTCTTTGTGGATGATGCGCACATGCTTGATATTGAGACCTGGGCCTTCTTCACAAAGGCCATGGAGATGGAGATGAGCCCAATAATGATATTCGCCACGAATAGGGGTATAACAAAAATAAGGGGCACTGACATTGAGGCACCCCATGGTATACCATTGGATTTATTAGATAGGTTAATCATAATAAGGACTAGGCCGTATAATGAGGATGAGGTTAGGGAAATAGTGTCCATTAGGGCTAGGGAGGAGGGGGTTAAGTTAAGTAATGATGCCTTAGGTTACTTAACCAAGATAGGTGTTGAGAATAGTTTAAGGTATGCAATCCAACTACTAACCCCGGCTCAAATTAGGGCTAAGGAGCAGAATAGGGATAATGTAACTAAGGATGATGTTGAGTATGTTAGGAAACTCTTCCTAAGCCTAAGGGAGAGTGTTGAATATGTTAAGCAGCATGAGGAATTATTCCTGAAGTAATAATACTATTTTTTGCCACCTTCCTCACTCATTTTCCTTAATGCCCTACCAACCATTATTGATGCGTATATGTGTAGTTTCCAGGCTTCAGGGTATTCGCCGTACTCCTTAATAATCTTCCTTGCTAAATCCCTCAACTCAATAGCCTCATCATAGGTTAAATCATCCTTATCCAGTAATTCACCTAATCTCCTCCACTCATCCTTACTTAATGGATTGGTTGATGTTCCCAATTTCATAATTCTCTTAGCCTCATTACGAAGCATACTAGCCCTCTCAGGCTTAAGTAAACCCTCAGCACTTAGGTACTCAATGAAGAATTCTTGATAATCGGTAATTGCTTCCGTTAGCCTATTAATCTTAACATCAATGTATCTCTTAATATCATTAAACTTATCATCCATCTGTTTGATTCTATTATTAATTTCGCTGAATCTTTCATCTATTGATTTGAATTTCTCATCTATCTGTTTAAACCTATTCTCCATATCCTTAAACCTCTCATCTATTTGCTTG
>NZ_DAXS01000034.1:10227-13042 GCF_002506515.1 Caldivirga sp. UBA161 | reverse complement strand
GCCAAAAGCAAACCATCAACCATAATAAAATATGGACAGGGTTACTTAAATATTTTTCGAAATAAGATGAAAACTTTCAGTGGTCTCTAAGGAATGGTAAGAATTATTTGTGGGGAAGGCAATTGATTTATTAAACTAGCCTCAGTAGGTGTTTAAGTTGGTGAATTAAGTGACTAGGTGGGTTATTAAGTGTACTCAATGTGGTATGGAGAGGGAGCTTGATGTTGGCTTTGACTTATCTGGGTTAAGGTATAATGTTTATCTTTACTGCCCTAGATGCAGAATGAATACCATGCATAGGGTGCTGGGTTACTATGATCCATACACCAAACAGTATATTAATGTTAATCAAGCTGATGTAAGCTCAAGTAATATTAATGAATTTGATTAAAAACCTACTATAGCGGTACCGCACTATAATTCTGCTGAGCAGCCTCAATTATCCTTAAGCATGCTACGTAATCAGTTAAGGTGGCGAAGGGTTTAGCCTTCCCTGTAACTGCCTCAAGGAAGTTCCTATCCTCTAGATAAACAGGTTCCTCGCTTTGGCTTATCTTCTTAACCTCCCCATTACCGTAAATTAACCCATGTATTAAGTCGGCTACGGTAAATGTACTTAATCCAATATACGTATGCACGCGTAGTTTACTTGAATTAACCCACTTGGCTTCAATATTCACTGAGACTCCATCCAGGTTAAGGAGTAGGCTTACATTATACTTATTAAGTATTGATTTAGCTATCACCGCCTTCATGGGCCTTAACCTGAATAACGCTAAATCTAAGTCATGAACGGCTAAATCATACATGACCCCAATGTAGGAATCAGGGTCCTGCGGTATGATACCGATCCTAATCATTGATAATGCAATAGGCTCCTTTACAATATTAAAAGCCTTCTCAGCGGTTTCATTAAACCTCTCAACCATTGCTGGAACAATCATGTTACCGGCCTTCCTTGATTCACTAAGTAGGTTAAGGGCTTCACTCAACTTAACTGTGACTGGCTTCTCAACCATTAGGTGCGCCTTATTAATGAGCTTAATTGACAAGTCGTAGTGGGTTGTTGTTGGTGTTGCTATTATTACTGCTTCAGGATGCTTAATTAAGGCTTCATCAATGCTTTTAAAAGTCTCATCAGCTCCCATTGATTTCGCAATGTTGAGCCTAGACTCATCAATATCAATAACAATGACTTGGTCAATTAACCCCTCATTCCTTAGCCTAACTAATTCCTTAAGGTGAATTGAACCCATCCTACCCATTCCAATTAACGCAACCTTAACGCCCACTTAATGACACCGTTGAGGGATAATAATTAGTAATTATTAAGCATTATTACTGGGCTTGGCCAGCTGATTCACCGCCCTCCTTACCCTCACTGTTCCCTTCAGGCTTACTCTCAATCTGCTTAACCTGAACCTCCTCAGGTGACTTAACCTCAAACCTATCACTAAGCTTCGCATCAGGGGGTAATACCCTAACCCTAACCGAGTATATGCCTGGTTTAAGCAGTACGGGTATTACAGCCTCCTGAACCTTCTCAAGGGCATCTTGACCAGCCTTAATTATTATGCCTGTGCTGTACTTCTCGAACCTTGAACGTTCAGTGGTTAATTTACCGCTTATTATTACTTCAGCGCCCTGAACATTAGCCTCCTGAAGCTGCCTGAGGGCTATTATGGCAGCCCTCCTGAACCTAATGCCCTTAGCCATTGCATCAGCTATCCTGAGGGCAACTAGCCTTGCATTATACTCAGGGTGCGGTTCCTGTATTACATCTATAACTACATTATCTAGGTTAAACTTGGATTTAAGTAGGTCTGCAAGAGCCTTAACTTGCTGCCCCTTCCTACCTATTATCCTATTCTTCTTCTCCGCAATAATCACAATCCTAGTGCCCAATGTTGTTCTTTGAATTATTGAATCAACGTACCTATTCCTAGTTAAGGCAATGTTAAGGTACTCCTTAATCATCCACTTTTTCTTATTATCATCAATAATCCTCTTATACATCGGTAACCTCCTTTGCTGAGCAGTAGCCATTACCCCCAGAAGTAGCTAAGCTTTTTTAAACTTTGTGAATTAATGCTTAATCCCTAAACTTAACGTTGAAGGTGCGGGTGGAAAGTTAAAGGAGCCTTCTAACCTTGAGTTCCTGTATTAAGATGCGTGGTGATTTGGGAAAGGTTAATATACCGATTTCGGTCCTCTAAATACATGAGAAGAGATGCAGTTGTAACCCTTGTGATTGGATTAATTGCCCTATGGCTTCTTACATCATCAATAAGAGTTATGACACTACCAGTATCCTCAAGTCCCCAGGGTGGTGGAGGTGGGTTAAAGGCCCCAGGTATAAGTATCCCGGTAATTAACATTACGGTGCCTCATGGTAAGTCACCGGGCATTAGGTTACCTAACCTAACGTTACCCTCAGTACCCATACCCATGGTGATAATTGAATTACCCTTACCTAATATGACTGGTAAAGCCCCCTTAATTAACATTTCACTACCTCACCAAGCCTCATCAAGCCAATTTAACGGTACAGGCGCTGGGAAGGGTCAGGGGTCAGGTAGTGGTAGTGCCCCTCAAAGGCAGAGGGTTAATATGCCTCAAATACCCACAGCAGTAATATTAGCCATTTTAATAGTAGTAATGGTGGCTTCATCAGTCCTAGCGGCATTATCAATGAGAGGTAGGGGCACTAGGAGTAGGATTGAGGAGAGTGAGGGTGAAGGCATAATCAAGCTTACAGCGCCGCAAGCATCCACCATTAAGGTAACTAATGAAGCACCCGCAGTAACTGAGGTGA
>NZ_DAXS01000034.1:0-10210 GCF_002506515.1 Caldivirga sp. UBA161 | reverse complement strand
TTTACTTAAACTTAACATACCACCTGACTTACCCTTAATCTGGGGCATTAATGAACCCCTAACATATGAGGCGGTGGGTAATGTTACTGTTAAGCCTGGATTAGGATTAATAATTAACGGCTCCCAAATCACTGCATCCTCAGAGGGGTGCTATGAGATTACTGGAGAATCAGGTGGGGAAAGCGAGCGCCTGGTTATTAGATTCACTGAATACTCTAAGGATGTTGAGAACCTCTTTAAGCTTAACGTATTAGCTAACTTAAAGAATCCCAGTAACTTAACCCCCAGGGAGGCTGTGATTAAGTTAATTGAGGATGGAGTAATTAAGAATAGGGCTGATGCATTAAGTATGATTAGGATCTTTGAGAGCGTTCACTATGGTAAGAGGATGATTAGTAGGAGGGATTATGAGAATTACCTCAGGTACTTATCCAGTTCACACAGTGAACCTAAGGTGATCACTTGTGGATAATGTTAGAACCATTTCATTAGGCAGGTACGTGGTTTACTATGTAATATTGGCAGTGGTTACAGTAATATTAATGCTACTTACGCCAGTGGGCCTATATCTACTATTCATTTTCTCAATACCCATAGCTGGTTCATTAGCATTAATGCTGATTAATGATTTAAGAACCATGAGGAGTAAGCCTTGGTTCAGGGGGAGGCAAATTAATGATGCTGCATACGTTACATTAACGTTACTAATGTCCCTGGGCTCCTTCCTAGTGGCCCCTAATTATAAGGTTAAGGTTGCCTTAAGTTCATTAATACTATTGGCCTCTGCAGTAATGATTAATAGGCTTGGCTCCAGCCTATCGCTTACAAGTATTAATACCGGTGACTTCCTTAAAAAACTATCAACCTCAATCGCCTTATTCTCATTATCAGCATTAATGGGGTTAGCCTATAATCCCCTCATGTACCCATTCCTAACATCATCCTTAGCAGCCCTAGTATTATCATCAACAGCATTAATTAATGCTCAGCCAGGTAAGGGTGTTAGTAATGTTGTGCTTTACCTTAGGAATTCCTACGGTGGTATTGTGGCAGCCTTCTTTGGCTTAGGCGTGTTCTACATGGTGTTGGCAATCCCTAAGTCCCCAGCGCTCAACATCTACGTGTTTGCAGTATCAATATTATTAACCCTGGCTCTTGTAGCCTACATAAGCTACAGGGCTTATGTAGCCGCCTCAAGGGATATTGAGAAAATAGTGGAGGAGGTTTATGAGGCTCATAAACGTGAGGTTAAGGTTATTCAAGTGCCTGAACTTAGGTACTTTAATGATGCCGTTGAGGATTTCGTGAAGTATGGCCGTAAAGATAAGCTACTAGTGTACCTATCATATATGATGGCCAGCGGTGGTTTTGAGTATAATGAGGTTATTGACGTATTATCAAGCCTATTCAACTACCAGTACTCACCTGATAAACTCTACGATAGGTTCAGCGTCGAGGAAGAGATCACTAGGAGGATTAATACGTTAAATGAAGTATTAAGCAGTATGGCTCAGTATGAGCAGGCTAAGAGCACTTACCAGATTTATGGCCAAGCGTCGGCGCAGTAATTCAAGCCCTGCCGATACCCCTCGTTTACCTATGTTTCATGGGCCTTCAGGAAATGTAGAAGATCACCCTAAATATAGTAGCATAGGAATCCTAGGCAGTGTAGGATAGGGAATTAACCACCCGCAGTCATAGTAATAATCACTTATATAGAGTTAATTACGGCTACGTGAAAATACCTTTATTAATATGCCTTAAACCCTAAGCGTGTGGATCTAAAGACTGCATTTGAAAAGGCAGGAAGTATAATTGATGAAGTGTTAAAGTTCTATGTTGGTGACGTTGAAGTAATATCTAAGATAATAGCCGCAG
The DNA here is from genome assembly GCF_002506515.1 of Caldivirga sp. UBA161. Lineage (GTDB taxonomy): Archaea > Thermoproteota > Thermoprotei > Thermoproteales > Thermocladiaceae > Caldivirga. Next base: position 8,332 of record NZ_DAXS01000034.1, on the reverse strand, counting down.
CCTTAGCCGGTGGCCATATACTCATTGAGGATTACCCAGGCATAGGTAAGACGTTCCTAGCTAAACTTGTAGCTAGGCTTCTCGGTATTGAATTCAATAGAATTCAATTTACCCCAGATCTACTTCCAAGCGACATTGTTGGCACTAAGGTTTGGAGGCAGGATAAAGGTTACTTTGAAACCATAAGGGGCCCTATCTTCGCTAACCTAATACTTGCTGATGAGATTAATAGGGCTCCACCCAAGACTCAGGCTGGCTTACTTGAGGCAATGGAGGAGGGGCAGGTCACCATTGAGGGTGATACTATTAAGCTTCCTCAACCCTTCATAGTTATAGCAACCCAGAACCCTATTGAACTTGAGGGAACCTACCCACTCCCTGAGGCTCAATTAGACAGGTTCATGATTAGGATAAGCCTAGGTTACCCTAATGATGAAGTTGAGTTACTTAAGAGGAGGATTAGTTGGCGTACAGATGACCCAACGGTATATGTTAAGTCCATTACTAATGCAGGTGAATTAATTGAGATTAGGCAGTACTTAGAGTCCTCAATTACTGTTAGTGATGAGGTGTTAGGCTACATTTCAAGCTTTAGGGCTATTAGGAAGGATTCTAGGGTTTTAGCGGGTCCAAGCCCAAGGGGTATAATATCGTTAATGAGGATGAGTAAGGCAATGGCGTTACTTGAGGGTAGGGATTACGTAATACCTGATGATGTTAAGAGGGTTGCTGTTGATGTCCTCGGGCATAGGATTGTCCTTAAGCCTGAGGTAACCCTTGAAGGTGTGAGGGGTGAATCCATAGTGGCTGAGTACTTAAGTAAACTACCTGTACCAAAGTGAACCGAGGATGGTTAAGGAATCCTCTAAGACAATAATAATGCTGAGTACCTTATCAATGGCCACTGCAGCAGTGGCATTATTATCAACAGTTAAGCCCCTTATTATTGGGGTTGCCTTCCCCCTAATACTAGCTTCACTAGCGTTAATGTTTGAGAATAAGCCACGCATTAATGCCGTTATTGAGGTTAATTCAGGGAGGATATACGTTAATGATGATGTTGAAGTAAGCGTAAGAGTTAAGATAACTGGGGGCTACGGTATAATCACAATCAGGGCTCCCCCCAGGCCAGGTAGCACTGAGGCTGAGGGCTTTGAGTTAGTTGACGGTAAGAATGTTCACGTTGTTTTTAAGGGGCTTAGGGATGTTGAGAAGGCCTTCAAGTACAGGCTTAGGGCCGTTAGGAGGGGCCGCTATGAGTTAAGGGCTATTGACTACACTTACCATGATTTACTTGGCCTAACAGCACCCATTGAGGGTTATGTTGATGCTTCAGCTCCAGTGGAGGTGATGCCTAGAGTTAAGTTAATAACAAAGGCCACTGGCATAATTAAGCCGAGGGAGGCTTTTCCAAGGACTCCATTATCGAGGCTTGGCCCATACTCCACCGAATTTAGGTCAGTTAGGGAGTACGTGTTGGGTGATCCCTATAGATTCATTAATTGGAAGGCAACGGCAAGGTCCCCTAACGGTAACCTAATGGTTAATGAGTATGAGAGGGAGGGTTTAAGGACAATATTATTCATTCTTGATTCAGGGAGATGGATGCGTTACGGTACTTGGGAGGAGAACCCCCTTGAGTATGGTATACTACTAATATTATCATTATCAAGGCTTCTACTTAGGTATAACTATAATGTGGGCCTATGGACCACAATGGGTAAGGTTTACCCAAGTTCAGGTATGGGGCATTACTATAAGATTCAAAGGGCCTTAATGGGTGTTGAGGCTAAGCCAGCCGCCTACATAAATGACCCAACCCTGAGGGTTATGGTTAATGAGACAAGGCCGCTGGTAATAATGGTGACCAGTGTTAATAATGATAACGTGAATTGGTTAAGTGGCTTCCTAAGGTCACTACCCACGTACGGTATTCTACTTGATGTAATACCCCACAGCATAATCATGAAAATGAGCCTGCCTGATATTAAATGCGCCAAGGCATTGGCGTTGGATAGGGTGAGGCTGTATAGGTTAATGCCAAGTAGGTTCAGGATACTTTCCTGGGATCCAGTCTGCGATGGGATTGGGCCAATTACAGTGAAGGTATTATCTAACATAGGGTGGAGTGTATGAGGACTCAATTAATCCTCATATCAATAATACTACCTCTAATCCCCTACGTAATAGTTCTCCTTTACGGCGACTCAGTGGCCAAGGTAATTTCACTGGCCTTCATGGGCCTATCAGTGGTTATTGGCGTATTGGGCGCCATTAGGGGTAGCCCCCTCGCTGAATCATTAGTGGCGGTAATATTCATTTCGCTAGTCTCAATACTATCATCAGGTTACTTAGTTTACTCAACACACACATATTTACTCTACATTAGTCCAATTGGGTTAACTATGCTTGGCTACTCAATTGGGTTTGTTGAATTAGCCATAGTTTCATCCATGATGCTTAGAATGTATAATAGGCTATACAGTGAATTAACAGGTAAGGGTTATAATGAGGATGAGGTAAGGGGTGAGTTAAGTGAATTCACTAAGAATGTAATGGGCGTCTCAGCTATAGTACTCGCATTTTCAATAATCATTTACCTATTGATTAGTTCAGTATCAGTAAGCATTATTGACCCAGTGACTGCTCTTGTAATATTCCTCATAATCTACGTTGTGCTGCTTAGGTATGTAATGAGGGTGGCTTAAAGTTAATCTAGGCTAGTTTAACGTAAGTGTTTTTAAAGTCCTTATGCTTAAGGCCCAATGCAGTACTCGGACTTAGACAAGATGCTTTACTCGATTAGGGTTGCAATAACTTTAACAATACCTGACCTGCTTGCCATAATATCGGCGTCAGTGGTTTTAGGCTTATTAACCGGCATATACGCTGAGGCTGGTTCAATAGACTTCATAACAATGGTAATATATGCAGCCTTCATACTTGCAACAAGCCTATGGCCATCACTAATAATAGCCCTAACCTACACCCCTGTAATACTACTCATCTACAGGGGGTTCAGTGAATTAGATGCAGCTGTTAAATTAAAGTGGGGGAGGATTGGTTCACTCATACTTATTGCAGCTTACCTACTGTGGGTGTTGAACTCAATCCTAGTTACTGTAACTCAGCCTACCTTTCAGCCAATAGCCTCAATAGCATCACTTATTAACCGTATACCGAGGGGTTCATTCCTAGTCATTATGCCAGTCTACGTTTCTGTAATAATGGCTGCAGCCATGGTTGCTGGCGTCATAGGCATATTGATGTGCTCCTATTCACTAATTAAGGTGGGTAAGTTAATTGGTAGCGCTAAAATGGTGAGGAATGCCTCAATAATAATAACAATCAGTATTGCTGTTGGAATAATGCCCATAGTGGGTGTTATACTGTTAATAATAGGATTATATTTAATGCTACGTGGGCTTAAGGTTATGATTTAAGGCACCAGAACCTGCCTAGCAGTTACCCTCGCATACCTGAGGTTATCAAGAGCCTCATTAGCCTCCTCAAGCCTCATTACCTTAGTTACAAGGGGCCTTATCTTACCATTATCGGCAAGCCTCATAACGCTCATGAAGTCGCTTAAGTTACCGGTTAAACTACCCATTATTTGAATCTCCCTTTGCGTAATATAGGGTGCGTGGTAAGTTAAGTCGCCGCCATATAGGCCTAGGATAATGTACCTACCCAGTTTATCCAGTGCATCAATATATGTGCCTAGGGTTTCATTTGAACCCACAGTATCAACAATGACATTAACCCCCCTACCACCTGTGATTTTCCTAACCTCCTCAACTGCATTACCCCTACCGTTGATTACGTAATCAGCCCCAGCCTCCTCAATTTCCTTAAGTGCCTCATCCCTAACGTCAATACCAATAACTATGGCCCCCATTACCTTAGCTATTTGAACAGCCATAGTTCCTAAACCACCACCAGCACCTATGACTGCAACATACTCAGATGGCTTAACCTGAGCCTTCCTAACCAAGGCCCTATATGGGGTTAAGCCAGCACAGGGTAGTGGTGATGCGTTAACGGTATTAAGATTCCTTAATACGTAAAGGTACCTGTAGTGTGGTATCAGCACATACTCGGCGAAGCCACCGTCAACGTTCTCACCAATCTTAATTGGATGTTCACATAATTGTTCCTCACCCATTTTACAGTAGTGGCAGGTTCCATCCCCTATCCATGGATCAACAGCAACCTTATCCCCCTCCCTAACCCCTTCCACATTATCCCCAATAGCAGCCACAGTACCCGCAATCTCATGACCAGGGGTTACTGGTATTCTTAAGCCAAGGGCCTTTACATCAATCCTACCAAATCTACCATCAACGAAGTGCACAACACTATGGCAAACCCCAGCACCCTCAACCTTAATTAAAACCTCAGAGCCCTTAGGCTTAGGTATTGGGACCTCTTGGAGTTGAAGAGGTTTACCAAACTCCACGAGCCTCATTGCACGCATAAAATCAGGCATACTAATTACTATATTATGAAATTTAAAAATATTGCACTATTTAACTGATAGTTCAGTACATTTAAGTATGATTAGGGATTCATTTATACTTAAGTCTTATAAAGTTAAGAATTTTTCAGTAAAATGTAAGGGCTATAGTATGTATTTTAAGTAAAGTTTAGGGGTTCATTTTCACATGCCTTTTATATCCCCTTAGGTATGTGTACACGTAACCTGATGGTGAAAATGTTTATTAACTTAAGGTAAACAATTGTGTTCATGCTGATTAACCATAGGCATGATTATGAAGGTGTTAGATTAGTAATCATTCTCCCCTTAATGTTACTTTTTGGAATAGCATTAGGTGCATTAACGGTAAATGCCTACCAATACCCCATCATTTACGGTATTAATTATACTCCTATTGTTAGGCTTCTTGAGGATCAATTAGCATCATACTATAGGCCTAGTTTCCATGGATTCCTATGTTTTCCAAGTAAACTTAGTGGNNGACTACTACGATTACTGGGCTGATGATGCAGGTAAAATCCTTACAGCATCGGTAATAGTTGGTAATTACACGATTGCTTATGAGGCATTCAATTTCCTTTACAGTATTAAGGCTTATGGGTACATGATGCCTGCTAGGATTGTTCAACTAGTGGTTCATAGTTTCAGCAACTATTATGGTAATAATATAATTGCAATGGGTGGGTGCCCACTGCAGCTTGGCGTTGAGTTATTTGGGTTCAACTACGTTACCTCAATTGAATCCATTAATGGCTTAGGCGGCTGCAGCTATAATATAGTATTAGGTGATGGGAGTATTAAGGCCGTGTTTAGTAGTATTGCGGAGGTGGTATTGGGTAATTTTAACTATTTCCTAATTAAACCCCTTAATGCTAGTTCAATTACAGTAGCCTTTAAATCACCAGGGCCTGTGGCTTATGTTTACTCAGGTTTAAGGCTCATTAAAGTGTTTAATGGATTTGGGGGAATTAAAGGTAATATCAGTGGTGTTGTTTCTTTCACAAGTGAAGCGCCATTTGGTAATTCAGCATTATTCATACTAGGTAACATTAGTAGCGTGATTATTAGTGATGGTGAATTAACGGTAAAGGCACGTGGTGAAATTAAAGTTTATGTGGCAGGGGTAACCGTGGATTATGGTTCAGTACCCTACGTTATGAGTGGTTTACTCCTTAATGATTACCCAAGTGACTCAGATGCATCAACACCAGCCAGCTTCGGTTATATTGCCCTTGGTTCAGCCCTATTAGGCTTAAGGACTAATAATGCCACCACCTTATCTTTTGCCAAGGGTTTCGTAAACTTCTGGCTACCCATAGTTAAACGTGAAATCAATGGCGGCTTCTTTTACCCTAGGAGCATTTCAACATTCTTAATAGCGGCATTACTACTTAATCCTTATAACGGGAGTATTAGGCGGTTAGCCTTAAGTTACGTTGAGTCACCGGTGACGTTGAATTCTGTTGAAGGTGGGGCTACTGGTTATGGTTTAACGGCTTGGTTAATCAGCATGCTTAACTCAATGGGTTATAATCTGAGTAACTTATTTAGGGAGTATTATGATGCTCAGGTTAATGCATTAAGAAGCTTCGAATCAACAACATCACCACCACTGCCAATAGACTACTCAATACCTTATAAGGCTGGTGAGGACTTACTTGGTTGGCTTGAGGCTGGTTTACAATACAACGACACTAACATAGTGCTACCGCTCTTAAACATAATATTCAATAACATTATTGAGCCTGGTGCTAATCCACCACCATTCTACGTATTCTTCAATAATGCTAATACTGAGGGGGTGCCTGCAATCTTAGAATCAGTATCGCTGTGGCAAGCAAGAACGCTTAATGAAACCGGTTTAATAATTAATAGGTGGAGGTACCTTAATGTAACGGGTATAAGTGTAATTAATAATGAGTCATATGTAATAGTCAACATTAAAGCACGTTTAATGCCCCCTAATGGGCTCTTAACCCACCTAGAACTTTACATACCATTTAATCCATTGAACGTTTCAGTTAGTATAGACGGTATTAGGCTTAATCAATATGTTAATCAATCAATGTACATACCAACGCAATACTACTTAGCCTACATGCCGGAAATACCAAGCGGTTGGTTTCTAAACAAGACTAGCCACATGCTTTACATACAGTACATTCCAACACCATTAGGATTATTCAATAAAAGCATAGTTAATATTACTATTATGATTGCATTTAGGCCTAGATCAACTACATTAATGATAAAGGAAGCGGCTGTTACAAAACATATTGTAAACACAGCATTAATAATTAGCATCCTGGTAATCACCGCCTTAATAATCATAATTGCTGCGTTAAGGAGTATTCATGGTGCTGGGAGGTACCGTTAAAGCATATTTCCATAGTATTTTAAATTAAAGGCATCTAAGGAGGGGATCAATGTTAAGTAAAATTAAAAGTGATGATTCATTGCATCTACCATAAGGCTTAATAATGCGGATTCAGGCTACTGTAGTGGCCTACTTGGATCCTCATGTACTGGTTCATGGAGTTAGGATTATGAGGATTTATCCCCTTCAATGATATTAGGTAACCTTCTTAAATAGTCCCTTATTATCAGGTAGGCATCCTCTCCCCCAATTATGCCTCCCTTAGTTGCAATAACCTTACCATTAAGTAAACCCCCCTTAATTACGCTTACGCCAACTAAGGGCATTACTTCACCTATTGACTCCAAGTAATTAGCCTTGGATATGTTGATTAGTAAATTAGCAGTCTCACCCCCACTCACCACTAATGCGTCGAACTGAGCTACCTGCTTTATGAAATCCTCATTTAAGTAATCCCTATCTCTCATTAAGTCAAAGGTAATGATTACCTCATCGTAACTTGATAAATCACCAGAATCCTTAATGCTAATAACCTTAATACTGCTCCTCCTAGCTCTCTCAACCTGCTTAATGGTATTCTCATGAGTGCTGCCAATTATGAAGCATACCCTCTTAACCTCATTAATAGTAGGCTTACTTAACCTCCCTTTAACGTAGAGCCCAGCCACTTGGGCATTTAATGGTCCTGGATCCACAGGCGTGAAGCCATTATCGTGGATCACCTGCGCTACCTCAATAATATCATCCATTGTCCTTGAATTAACAATAACCACACCATTTAGGTTACCGGCATTAGCCTTAAGATCCCTAATACTCATTATCATGGATTTGATACCGCCAAGCCTCTCAACTATGCTAACCTGGGAATTACCTAAAATAGTGAAGCCGTTTTCAGTGAACCTACCGTACTCGGGTATTGTATCTGTAATCACTATTGTTTGCTTAAGTAGTGGCCTCAACTCAGATTCAATATTACCTCTTAATGCGCTGTCAATCCTCTTCCCAATAATAAATCCATTAGACTCAGCGTAATTAACAATGGCCTTAACCCTACTCTCAGCAATATTAGGCTCAATAAGCCTACTTTCAGTATTAACAACAATGCATTCTGAATCACTTGGAATTAACTTAATTAACCTATAGCTAATAACCACTACACCACAGCGCTTAGCCATCATGCCGGCAACCCCATTGGCACCAGTTAAGTCATCTGAAATAACCATGAACCTAACCATCACCAGTACAATTACGTTACGGGTTTAAACCCTTAACATCATTCAGCTTATGAGGCATCACTCACCTGCATTACTATGAAGGCTCTAGAGGATAGGCAAATTAAATTCTTAGAGGGTAATTCACCGAGGTGTTTAGGATTAAGAATTTAAATACAGGTGGGTTTAATTAGTGAAATGTCTGAACTTAAGGAATTGCTTTGGGTGGAGCGTTTTAGGCCTGTT
>NZ_DAXS01000076.1 GCF_002506515.1 Caldivirga sp. UBA161 | reverse complement strand
CTGTGATACTCTTGTTGTTGTTGATGATAGGTATCCTGAGAACCAGAAGTAGAGCAGTATTGCGGCTACTACAGTTATCACTATTAGTAGTATTGCAGCCACTATGGGTTCAATACCCTTCCTTGCCCTTTTACTGGAATTACCCATGTATTACTCATTAATGTATGCCTTTTTAAGCTTTATGGATTAATCTATAGCAAGCTTAAGCTATAGTTAATATCGATAATCCATGGTAATTATTCCCAATGAATCATTAATCTACTTACGTAGCCACTTATTTACTTAAACTTTAAATTCATGATGAGTACAGTTTCTACACGTTAGCTTTTAATGCGGCTAATGAGTGCTACCGGGCATGGGTAGGGGTAGGCAATTACTGTTGAGTAGTATTAGGGCTTTGGGGCTTACTGATAATGTAGGCAGTAGGAGGATTCTTGAGTTAGCCTTAATTTACGCTTACAATAATAGGATAGATAAGCATTCCCTCTATGCAATACTTAGAATGATTGATTTAAACATGGCTACTACCGTGGGTAGGCTTAAGCCTATTAATGATGAGGTGGTTGAGGTTAATGATATTGAGGCTGTTAATGTGAGTGATGAGGCTGTGGGTAATGTTGAAAGTAGGGTTGAGGACAGGTACCTTGGGCAGAGGATTATTGAGAGGCTGATGCCGAGTGAGTGAATCACCTATAATTAAGCTACTGACCAGTAGGTACGCGAGGTTCCTTGGGGGTATTGATGCCTCAAGGGCTATTAGGAATAATGAGGAGGCTAGGGTTAAGTGGCTTAGTGAATACCTAGGTATTAATGTTGAGCCGCAGGTTTATGATGCTTACAGTGAGGTTAGGAGGATTAAGGTTATGTACGAGTGGTTACGTATTGAGGAAGCTAATGTTCAAAGGGCTGTGGCCGAGGCCAGGGGGCTGGGGGTTCCGTTGAGTAATGTGGATGGTAAGCTTAGTGGGATTAGGCGTAGGAGGGAGTTCCTTAGGAGGCTTTTAAGGGAGATTAAGAACATTGAATAAATACTTGGCTCCTACTTAATTTCGATCATTGAGCACTCATACGGTACCATTAGGCTTAATCCCTCGTTTAACTCACTTATAATGGGGTTAATGGTGTAGAAGTGAGTTAGTATTAGCTGCTTAACCCCAGCCTCCTTAGCAATATTAATTGCATCCCTAACGGTACTATGGCCATGCCTATGTGCCTCATCCTCAAAGCCTGGATTCCCACTAGCCTCATGAATCAATACATCACAGCCCTTAGCCAACTCGATTAATGAACGTGATGGCGCAGTATCACCACTGTAGGTTAGGCATGAGCCATCTTGGTCAATTAACTTAATGGCTATAGCCTCCACACTATGATTAACCTTAACAGCATAGATCCTGACACCCTTTAATTCAGTTACCAGGGATGGCTCATTGGATATATTGATTGGTATTGGGTTAAGTGCAGTAGCGTATTGCTGAATGTGAGTTGCCTTAATTAGGTTCATTAATCCATCAATAACGTAACTTGGAGCCATTACGCTTAGCTTAATGCCCCTTGAACCAGCCATCAGTATGTATGAGGGTAAGCCGAGGATGTGGTCGCCATGCCCATGAGTCACTATGACTGCATCTATTGAGTCAACATCAATGCCAGTGCACCTCCTCAACTGCCTATACGACCCCTCCCCAGCATCAAGAAGAAGCCTAGCCCCCTTGGCCTCAACCAGTATTGATGGGTGGTTTAGCCAGGGCATTGAAACCCAACCACCGACGCCCAGGAAGGTAACCCTCATTAATGCGTTAATGCCTTTAAATTAATTAACCTTACGGTCCTTTTCATCATTGAATGCTTTAAAAACAGCCTATGCTTAAGTTGAATTGTGGTTACTAGGGATTTTAACGCCGCATTAATTAATATGCTTAGGAGCCTTGAGGAGGTTGAGGATGAGTTGGCGGGGTTATATGGTGAATTAAGTGAATTAGCTAGTGATGAGTTAAGTAAAATTAGCCTACAGTTAATAAGTAGGGATTCAGCTAAGCATAGGGATATATTGAAGAGTATTGAGGAGTCGCTGCTCAATGACCTTAAGGGTTCGCTTAATATTGAGAATACCATAGCCATGAATAGGGAATTGGAGAGTAGGCTTAGTAAGATAAGGGAGCGCGCATCAATGGTTAGGGGAGGTGTTGGTAGGGATTTGGCTAATAGGTTAATGGAGCTTGAGGATTATGAGGCAATAGTGTTAAGCATGTATGAGTTCATGCTGAATAGTTATGAGTCTGCATCATCAAGGGCATCATCTAGTGGGGAGAGGTTTAGAATGGAGGTGATTAAGTCAATTATAAGGAGTATTATTGATGATGAGAGGTTTCATAAGGAGCTTGTAGGTAGGTTAAGTAACTTAACCCATTGATTCATAAATCTTCCTCCTCCTAAGATACTCCTCAACATTGTATATTGGCTTAGCCGGAGTACCAGCAACAACAGTGCCTGGTTTAACATCCCTAGTGACTATTGAACCAGCAGCCACCACCGCCCCCTCCCCAACCTCAACGCCGGCTATTAACGTGGCATTAGCACCAATAACAGCCCCCCTCCTAATAACCACACCCTGAAGCCTCTTACTGGGTGGGTACTTGTCGTTAGTTATCACTGCATTTGGCCCTATGAAGACGTCATCCTCTATCACCGTACCTATGGGTATGTAAACCATACTCTGAACACTCACGTTCCTACCTATCTTAACGTTGCCATCAATAACAGTTAAAGTACCTAACCTAGTGCCATCCCCAATCACGGTGTTCTCCCTAATCAGCACATTATGCCCAGTCTCAACACTATTACCAACCTCAACATCCTCATAAATAACCGTACCCCTCCTAATTAAGCACCCCTCCCCAATCCTGGTACCATCACTAACTGAATCAAGGTCATCAATACGCTTAATGGACTTAATCTTCCTCCTAATGGGGTAGCCCACGGTTACATCATCATCAATGAAGCTCCCCCTACCAATCACTGATGGGCCTAGTATCACTGAGTTTAAGCTAATTAAGGCCTCGCTCACCTTCGCCTTACTTGATATGAAGCCCATTAATGAGGTGAATCCTTAAGGCTTATAACTATTACTTAAGGTTAATTAATCTTAAGGATGAATCAAAGCTCAACAATAAATATTCATAACCTAATCATTGAACGGTACTTGGAGAATTCCTCATCACTTAATATACCCAACATTACGAGTTTACTACCCGCATCCGCATACCCCTCAACCTAGGCCTAATGCTGCAGCAGCCTTAATTACAATATCTATTAATACTTAAGCCTGGAATTGAAGAAGGTATATTGCTGAGTAATATTTATATACATCACTAGCATTTGAATTAATCCAATAGTGAAGTGTAGTTAAGCATTAATAAGTAATCAATCTATTGCCTCCTTCATCACCGCGTTTATTTGAGTCTCCAGTAGGTTAAGCTTCTCTGAGTCAATGATGAAGCCTAAGCATGGTTTTAGCGCCCTTAATGTTAAATCCAGGTACTCATCCATATTCTTGCAATAAATGGTTCTTCCCCCGCTGAGGATATTAATTACCAGCGAGCAGGGTAAGTACTCATAATTATTTAAAACCACTAAGTCAACATCATTCTCTCGGGTATTTAGGAATAGCTAACGCATACTGAAGATCAATATCCTTAAGCCAAACGGCGATATCCCAGCCCCTAACCATCTTACCATTAATCCTGAATCCAAGCAATAACGTGAAATCCACGCCGTAATTGCCCAGGGAATGATCTCAAGGAATTAACGTAATCATCAGTACCCATGGTTAATACTTCACTGTACTAATTTTTAACAGCTTCTCATTCATTAAGGCAGGTTAGCAATGTTCTTAAATGTGATTCAATGTTAATTTCCCTTAAAAATTTAATAAGTGAGTTTAGGCTTGGTGCCATGGAGCCTGAGGATGCGGTTAAGATGCTTGAGGAGGGTAGGGTTAAAATGCATGAACTTGATGACTTACTTAAAGATTCTAACGCAGCCACTAGGGCTAGGAGGCTATTCCTTGAGAGGAGGCTTGGTGTTAAGCTTAATGCCGTTGGTTCAACGGTAATTGACTTTAATCAAGTTTATAGGAGGAATACTGAGAATACCATAGGTGCTGTTCAAGTGCCATTAGGTGTGGCGGGTCCACTATTAGTTAGGGGGGTTTACGCCAATGGCCTATACTACGTGCCCCTAGCCACAACTGAGGGTGCCTTAGTGGCTTCAGTGAATAGGGGGGCTAAGGTTATTACTGAAAATGGTGGGGCCAAGAGTATTGTTGTTAAGGATGGTATGGCTAGGGCACCCTTATTCAAGTTGCCCACAGCCGTTGATGCCGTGGAGTTCATTAATTGGGTTAACGCTAATATTGGTAAGATTAAGGAGGTTGCTGAGTCCGGTAGTAGGCATTTGAGGCTTAAGGAGGTTCAACCATTCATAAACGGTAATAATGCTTGGCTTAGGTTAGTCTTCAGCACTGGGGACGCCATGGGCATGAACATGGTTACCATAGCCTCCGAGAGGGTTGCCCAGTGGATTGAGGGTAATTACCCTAAGGCCAGGTTAATCACAGTTAGTGGCAACATGTGTGTTGATAAGAAGCCTAACGCCGTTAACTTCCTACTGGGTAGGGGGAAGACAGTTATCAGTGAGGCCACTGTATCAAGGAGGTACTTAATGGATCACTTTAACATAACCCCGGAGGAGGTTGTTAATGTTAATGTTAGGAAGAATCTACTGGGTTCAGCCTACGCCCACTCCTACGGCTTTAATGCCCACTTCGCGAATATTATTGCTGCAGTATTCATAGCCACTGGCCAGGACGTGGCTCAGGTTGTTGAGTCAAGTATGGGTGTGACTTGGGCTGAGGTTAATGATGACGGTGACTTATACGTTTCAGTAACCCTACCAAGCCTGGAAGTAGGTACCGTGGGTGGTGGTACTGGTTTACCAACTCAGAGTGAGGCGTTGCAGATGCTTGGCGTACAGGGTGGTGGTGATCCACCTGGCTCCAATGCCCTGAAGCTTGCTGAAATAATTGCTGCAGCAGTGCTTGCTGGTGAACTTAATTTACTCATTGCTCAGCATAGGAGGGAGTTGGGTAAGGCTCATGAAAGGCTTGGTAGGGCTGGGCGTACTTAACGTGGCGTTAATTTAATTAGGCTTTAAGTATTGGTAATATTAGTGTATTTCATTATTAATACTGTGTAGTAAAATTTAATTGTATGCTTCAGTAGGCTGGATTAATGGATTGGAGGAGGGGTCCAATGCCTCATGACTTCATAGGCTGGTTTTGGAGGAGGAGGGGTGCGTTAAGGGATATTGTACTGTATATTCTTGCCTTCAAGGGTGAATTAACAGGTGCCCAGATAATTGATGAGATTGAGAGGTGGAGCTTCGGCTTCTGGAGGCCATCACCGGGATCAATATACCCACTCCTGGATGACCTAGAGGAGGAAGGCTTAATTAAAATATCTAGGATTGATGGCGTTAAGAAGTACTACTCCCTCACCGAGGAGGGGAAGAGGGCCATTGGATTAATAGGGGGTATTAACTCCCCGCTTCCCCCGCCTTCACCATTTAATATCGATGAATTCGTATCGGCTGCAAGGTATATAATTGATAACTGGGATAAGATACCCCAGGAGGATAAGGAAAGAATAAAGAAGATTTTAAATGATTTAATCAAGGTTGTCGGCTAATTCACCAAGGCCAGTAAGGTGGCGCACCGCGCCTCCTACCACCCCAAGGGCCAAAACCCCATGGTCCGGGCCCTGGGCCCCTCCAACCCCATGGCCACCATGGCCAGGGCGCTGTTACTATGCTCTTACCTAGCTCCGTTAACTCTAAGTACTCCTCACCACCCTCAGTAATCCTCCTAACTAGCCCAAATGCCATTAGGTCACTTATTGCGAGGTCCAGTGCTGAGCCATATAGTGGTGCGATTTGCCTTAATTCACTTACCTTCCTCCTGCCCTTGTTTAACTCCTGTAGTATTGCCCATTCACCTACTGCTATTACGCGACCCAGCATTTTTAGTCACCGATAACACTACCGATATCGGATTTATAAGCCTTTCGCATTAGTTAAATTAAGGAAATGCATAAAAGGTTACATACTGGGTTAACTAAGCATGTACACGATTGATATATTTAACAGTAGGGCTGATGAATATGACTCATGGTACATTAAGCACCCATTACTGGCTAAGTCTGAGGAGGATACTATTAAGTCCCTTGGCTTAAGTGGCATAGGCCTAGATGTTGGGGCTGGAAGCGGCTTCTTCACTAGGCTAGTTAACGCCATTGCACTTGAACCATCATTAGCAATGATTAAGCTGGCTAAGGGTAGGTCCTGGGCCGTTATATCAGGGGTTGGGGAATTGATGCCGATTAGGGATTCATCAATGGACTACGTACTAATAGTGGTCACATTATGCTTCGCAATGAACCCTGAAGGCATACTTAAGGAGAGCGTCAGGGTGCTTAAGAGTAATGGTAGGTTAGTGGCCTGCATAGTTCCCCTCGAGAGCCCATGGGGGGCATTGTACAGTGAGCTTGGTTCAAGGGGGCACCCGTACTACTCTAGGGCTAGGTTTCTAACGGTTAAGTGGATTACTGAGGCGCTCACTGGCCTTGGTGTAAAGGTTACTGGATATGTGGCAACGTTCAGTAGGGGTGTGGGTGAGTACTATGAGGCACCCAGTAATGTTGACCAAATTAATGCAGGAAGGTACGGCTTCGTATGCATTAATGCTGTTAAGTGAGGATCATTAATGTAAAGATCGTGGATTACCGGCAAGCTGCTTAATAGCCTTCAATGCCTCCAAGGGGTGTTTACCAAGCCTCACTGAGAACCCTCTTATTACCTTAGCTATCTTCCCCTCTGGATCAATTATGAAAGTTACCCTATCAGCTAAACCCATTAGGCTCATTACCCCATACTCCCTAATAACCTTACCATCTCTATCACTCAATAGTTTAAACTCAACTCCACACTCTTTAATAAACCTAGCCAAGATAGCAGTATCATCCCTACTAATGCACAGTACAACCACGTTAATCTCCTTAAAGCGATTCCATTAGCCGGCAAATACCTTGGTTTCCATAATGCAACCTGAAGTGGAGGCCTTGGGGAAGAAGTATAATATTACCCATCTACCTCTCAATTCCATAAGGTCCACAGATCCCCATCATGGGATGGTAACGTAAAGGCAGGCGCTGGGCCTCCAGCATTAAGCATCGGCATGGATAATGTGTTATTTTAGAAATTAATATAAATATAAGTAATCTTTAATTCTAAAAATACTAGATTCACTTAACTAAAATCATCAGAGGCATGGGTAAGCACCATGATGCACCTAATATCCCACTAGCGTGAAGGATCCTTGGGGGTTCCTAAATTTTCACATGTAGTACATCATATGTTAATTTACGTTAACGGAAGTTCAGTAGGCTTGAGGAGTTTATTCATTGGATCAGCCTCAAGGCCAAGTTCCCCTATTGTTGTTGAGCCCAATGAGTAATCATTAAATTACTAATACATGAGTTCTAGCGCCCTGAATCCCAATACCCATTAAACCGGTGCCCTCCACATTAGCAATTAATATTGGCCAGTTTAAATTCTCTTAATCCCGGTGAATTCAGTACTTAATTTCTGCAGCAGCCTCATCGGTAATATAATGCTTTTAAGCCAGCTTCTACAGGTAACTCAATTTTACTATAAACCCTCGGTTAAATATTTTATCATTAAGCAACCTTAAGGCTTAAATATAATTTTGCTATAGTTAAACCCCTGCAGTAGTAACCTGTTTAATACCCTTGGCTACTTTATCATTATTCTAAATGGTGTAACTTAATAAATAGCACCCAGTAATCAGGTTCATGAGTGAGGTTAATTTAATCCCAGTTGGTTCAACGGGGTCTTGGGTCTATGAGTGTGGTAAAGACTACACGGCTTACGCTGGTTTCCTAGGTTTACAGGGTAATTACTGGAACGCTAACTGTAGTGGAACCAGTGGTACAGTTAAGATGAGCGTTAATGGGGGATTACGCACAGTGGTTGATTTAACTAGGGCCGAAATGAGGAACCCTAACCTAGGTGTGTTAGGTTACCCTGAGGCCATACATGGCTATAAGCCCTTTGGACGAATTAAGACAAGGATTAGTCAAGGGTTACCATTACCTATCTCCATTAGCAATATACCGAATGCTTGGATTAACTTAAGGTATGAGGTAATTAGCCATAATTCATTAAGGATGAACTTCTCCTTCGACCTATGGCTAACTAAAGGCAGTGATCAAGTAGGAGTGTTTAGGGGTGACTTAGAATTCATGGTATGGCTCTACTACTCTAACTTAAGGCCAGCTGGGTCGCTTGAAGGTACTCTTAAAGCCCCATTAACAATTAACGGTGTTACTAATGACGCTGAGTGGGAGGTTTGGTTTGGCGACACTGGACAATGGAGCATACTAACCCTCAGATTAACTAACCCACTTAAGGCGGCCTCGGTTTCATTACCATTAAGGGTGTTTATTGAGAGGGCGTTAAGTATAGTTAATGGGAAGTCAATGAACATTGCTAACCATTACTTAAATGGCCTTGAGGTTGGGACTGAGTATGGGCCTATTAAGAATGGTGGCTCAGTTCAACTTGAATGGGTAATGTATGAGTATACTATTAAAGTATAGGGGTAACCTTAACTTGGCAATAGTTTCACAAGCACCTAGCCTTAATACTTAAAAGTGCTTAAGCCAGTGAAAATTAATGAGTGTCTCGTTTCCAAAATCCTTCAGGTTTGGCTGGTCCCAGGCAGGGTTCCAGTCTGAAATGGGTACTCCAGGCAGTGAGGATCCTAATACTGACTGGTACGTGTGGGTTCATGACCCTGAGAACATTGCATCAGGCCTAGTTAGTGGTGACTTACCTGAACATGGGCCAGGGTACTGGGGGCTTTACAAGATGTTTCACGATAATGCGGTTAAAATGGGGCTTGACATAGCTAGGATTGGGGTTGAATGGTCTCGAATATTCCCCAAGCCAATGCCTGACCCACCTCAAGGTAGCGTGGAGGTTAAGGGTAATGATGTCTTGGCTGTGCATGTTGATGAGAATGACCTCAGGAAGCTTGATGAAGCTGCTAACCAGGATGCTGTGAGGCATTATAGGGAAATGTTCAGTGACCTTAAGGCTAGGGGAATATACTTTATACTTAACCTCTACCACTGGCCACTACCCCTTTGGGTTCATGACCCAATTAGGGTTAGGAGGGGTGATTTAAGTGGACCCACTGGTTGGCTTGACGTGAGGACTGTCATTAACTTCGCCAGGTTCGCAGCTTACATTGCATGGAAGTTTGATGACCTTGCTGACGAGTATTCAACAATGAATGAACCCAACGTAGTCCACAGTAACGGCTTCATGTGGGTTAAGTCAGGTTTCCCACCGAGTTACCTTAACCTTGAATTATCCAGGAGGGCTATGGTTAATTTAATACAGGCTCATGCTAGGGCTTATGATGCTGTTAAGTCTATTTCCAAGAAGCCCGTTGGCATAATATACGCTAACTCATCCTTCACCCCATTAACCGATAAGGATACTAAGGCTGTTGAGCTGGCTGAGTATGATTCAAGGTGGGTATTCTTTGATGCAATAGTTAAGGGTGAATTAATGGGGGTTACTAGGGATGACTTGAAGGGTAGGCTTGACTGGATTGGGGTAAACTACTACTCAAGGACTGTGGTTAAGCTTATTGGTGAGAAATCCTACGTGGGTATACCTGGGTATGGATATAGCTGCGAGAGGAATTCAATTAGCCCTGATGGTAGGCCATGCAGTGATGTTGGTTGGGAATTCTACCCAGAGGGTCTCTATGATGTAATAATGAAGTATTGGGGCCGTTATCACCTACCAATATACGTTACTGAGAATGGTATTGCTGATGCAGCCGACTACCAGAGGCCATATTACTTGGTTAGCCACGTTTACCAAGTGTATAGGGCTATTCAAGATGGGGCTAATGTTAAGGGTTACTTACACTGGTCTTTAGCCGATAACTATGAGTGGGCCTCAGGATTCAGCATGAGGTTTGGTTTACTTCACGTTGATTACTCAACTAAGAAGCAGTACTGGAGGCCATCCGCCTACGTCTATAGGGAGATTGCTAGGTCTAAGGCCATACCAGAGGAGGTAATGCACCTTAACACTATACCACCTATTAAACCATTAAGGAAGTGAATTAACCAGTACCTAATGTAGCTTGCCTAGCCTTAAAGCGAAGGAAATTATCCCTCAAGTACTCCATATTTTCGAGGAAGCTTGGTAATTGGTGTGAGGCAATTATTGGTACATTACCGTATGACTGCAGTTGGGGTGCCTTAAGGGTTACTATTAATGGGTATATTGAGGCGTCAACGATATTTAACTTAACCTTCCTAATGAACTTACCCCAATTATCAGCAAGCGCCTTAACCTTACTAACATGCTTATCAACAATGGCCTTCAATTCACTACCACTTATGCTTAACCAATGCTTAGCCTCAACAATAATAACCACATTGCCCCTATACCCTATTACATCGAATTCACCCCTCACATCACCCATCGTTAACCTAACCCCCCTCAGGGTTTCGTAACCCTCCTGCCTCATTATGAATGAGATGAATTCCTCGAATTCACTCCAGGATAAGTCATTAACATGGCTAATCACTGACTCGCTGCCCATCATTATGAGTAATTGAAGCCTAGGTACAGTTACCTTAAGGTACTTATCATTGATTCTACTCACCACACCCTCCTCAATTAATTGCTCAAGTGCCTCAGTATACTCGCCGTGAGCCACCACCCCCAGTGAGTGGAGGGAAAAGACCCTATTACCCTCCGAGGTTAACATGAATACTGACTCAATAACCCTAAGCCTAGACTCCCTCCCAGTACGCATGATTACTCCTACTGCTTACCTTTACTTAATAGTACCGTTTCCCTCATGGCCTTAATCTCCCCCTCAATGTCATTTAACCTACTGCTGAGCATTATTGATAACTCAGTTATGGTTATTGATAATTCCTCAAGCCTACTCTGGTAATTGGAGAGTAGGTTCCTTAAATTATTCACGACATCAAATATCATTGACCTAGCATCACTTAACTCCCCCATCGTCTTATTCAACTGGTTAAGCATATCATTAAGCTGGTCCCTAACCTTACCTAATTGATCCCTGTAGTTAAGTAGGGTTGTCTCAATGTATGCTATCTCCCTTAGTACACTACTCATATCAGACTGGCCCCGGCCTCCACTTAACGTGTTTGCAATTGCATCAATCCTCTGGGCTAATTCACCATACCTCTTATCTAATTCCTTCACCGTGCTAGCCAATGAACCAACAGTATTCTTCAATTCACTAATCTCCTCATCCAGCTTATTAATTAACTCATACAGGTAGTCTGAAGTGTACTCAGTTGCCACAGGTGGAGTAATGCTTCAGTATATTAAATGTTTTCAGCTAATTAACAGTATCACTTAACCTTAACTTCAACGGCACGCCCACTATAGTTGATTGAGTAGTCAGGCTTTGATGGTGATGCGCCAATACCATGGCCCTCTGAAACCAGTACCACGTTAAACTGCAGTGAATTAATTCTCCCACAGTAGCCGCCTGATGCATCCCCTATGATTAATCTCCCCTCACCGCTAAGCCACCTTAATGGGATTAGGCAGTACTCCCCATTCTCATAATTATATGATTCCCCATCATCAAAGTAAAGCGTAAACTCAGAGTCACCACCATCATAAACCCTGAGTTCAATAGGATTCTCAGGTTCACTGGAGTTAGCCTTAATGGGGCCTAAGGGTAGTATTGAGCCTGCCTTAACGTGGAGGGGTATCCTATCTAGTGGTGCCTCAGCATTAATGTATGAGCCACCAGTGTATGCTTTACCAGTCCAGAAGTCGAACCACTGCACCTTCCCAGGTAAGTAAACCCTACGCCTCCTAACTGGTGCAGCCACTGGGCTCACCATTATGAATGGGCCAAACATGTATTGATCACCCACGTTAAGTACCTCCTCATCACTTTGGAAATCCATTACCAGGGGCCTCATCATTGTGTAATCCCTACTGGTGACCATCCAGGCCACTGAGTATATGTAGGGGAGTAACCTATACCTGAATTCAATGTACTGCTTAATAATACTGTACACTGGTTCCGTGAACATCCAAGGCTCCTTAGCGTACCAGGTTCCGTGAACCCTCATTATTGGGCAGAATGTACTCCACTGCAGCCACCTGGTGAAGACTTCAGCATAGGCTGGCGTCGATGGATCACCACTAAAGAAGCCGCCTGTATCAGTGGTCCAGTAGGGTATGCCGGATATACTGAAGTTTAGGCCTGCAGGTATTTGGCCTGCTAAAACACCCCAGTCATGATGCACGTCACCAGACCAAGTTATAGCTGAGTGCCTCTGCTGCCCCAGGAAGGCTGACCTAGTTAATATCACCACGCGCCTATTCATACTCCCCCTCTGCCCCTCATAGACAGCCTTAGTGTGCATTAGTGGGTAAGCATTCATGAATCTTGACCCCCTACCCATTGCTGTATTTGAGTCATGTAACCCAGTGTAGAAGGTCCATGTACCCGTATCTGATGTTGAGTCCCTTGGCTTATCTAATTCAGGCTCTGATGCATCTAACCACCATCCATCTATACCCACCTTAGCGAAGTTCTCCTCTATTAGCCTCCAATACTCCCTCCTTGCATCATCATTGAATGGGTCATAGTTCAGTGAACCAGGTATTAAGTAACCCTTATCCTTAAACATCCTGTAGGCATCCGTTTTTCGGCCGAATTTTGGCCAAATTGATATTACAATCCTGGCGCCTAATTCATGAACCTCCTTAGCCATTTCAGCTGGGTTAGGGTAATTGGCTTCATCAAACCTCATGGCGTTCCAGCCATATTTACCCCAATAGAGCCAATCCTGGACTATAACATCAATGGGAATCCCCCTACTCCTAAACTCCTTAACAATACTAATCAACTCCTCCTGAGTCCTATACCTCTCCCTGGATTGCCAATACCCAAAGGCCCACTTAGGGAGCATGGGTGCCTTACCAGTTAGCCTCCTGTACCCTGAAACAACATCATCCATACTGGGCCCCAGTATGAAGTAGTAGTCCACTGCGTCCACGTCCTCAGACCAATACTCAACCCTGGATTCATCGCTCGTTAATTCGCTCACGCTCACCTTAGATAGGCTATAGTGATCCCACATTAAGCCGTAGCCCACGTTAGACACCAGTATTGGTAATGCAGTCTCAGTTGGATTCCTTTGAAGTAGGTAAACTTCATGATTCCTGTAATTGAATAAGCCTTGATGCTGGCCAAGCCCATAGAATCCCTTACCCTTGGCAATAATGACTTGGTTACTCCAGAGGCCGCCAAGCCCATTATCACCAACCTCCCTCTTAATTTCCCTAGCCAGTAACTCACCTTTACCGTTAATGAATGATATTGAGTAATCTGGGTTAACCTCAATGATTAACTCCCCTGTACTTAACCTTAAAGCCCCATTAACCTCCTCCACGCTTGGCTCCACGTATGAGCCAACGGTAACCACAAGAGACTTACCCCTACCTCCACTCACTGGCGTGTAGAGGACCCTTGCAATCTTAACGTCAGGGAAAGTTACCTCAAGTTTATGTTCATTAATAATTAAGGATACACCACCCCTTATCCTACTGTAGGTTAAACCCATGTGCCTACTCCTTAACTCGGATTTAAAGTATTATGCTGCATTATTTAGGCTTCTCCTGGCTATTGGGTAGAAGACATCCATCCCCATTGGTAGTTCACCCACCCTGCCTAACCTTAAGTCATGAACTATGGTTGAGGTGAGGAGGAGCGCTTTAGTTAGCCCCTTAAAGTCATCGACTAGGTCTATGCTGCACATTAAGGCTACGTTAACCCTGTAGGGGGATATCCTCCTTATACTGACCATGAAGCCTGGCTTATGGTAAATCTTAACCCCAGCCACATGATAATCCCCATCGGTTAAAGCCCTTACCTGCTCCTCAACCTTATCGGGATTATTACTTAACTTAGCTGACATCGCCAGGATGGGTATGGGGGATTCAAGGTACTTACTTATCAACACGTCTATCATGTACCTAACGTAGTCCTCATTATTAACAACAAGGCCCCTTAACACAGTCTCATCAGCATCCTCAGACTGTAGGCTCACTTTACCACCTGATATTGTTAATTGGTTTAAGGCTACTACATCCCTGTATATTACGTAGATTGGTACATACTCATAGTCGTAAACCATAAATGGCTTAATTACTTCACTGCTTGGGCTAATGCGGAGGTAGGGTTGAAGTTTAATGTAGTCACCAATACAGGGCCTGCTTAAACTAACAATTAACCTCCCACCTCTATCAATGGTTAAGGCTAAGTCGCCACTCCTTGACTTCACTATGGCGCAGTAATGCCTATGGGTTAGTATGAACTTAGGTATCACGTTTAATCATAGTGTTCAAGGGTTTTAATACTAATTAATTATTTTCAATAGTAACGTCACTTAAGGGGCTTAAGGAAGAGTACCCTGCCGTAGCCGCTTAACTCACCGTAGATTATGCTTAACGGCTCCTCACTACTTGAATTAAAGCCCACTACCCTTGAGTCATTCTCAGTGATCCTAACATACTTATCCTCATTAAACCTAACTGTAGCTTCCCTGGGCCCGAAGACAACCTTAAATTTAACCCTCGACTTAGCTAAAGCCCTAGCTATAGCTGCCATTAACTCAACCTGCCTCTTAGTGGGTCCTCCCCTAGGCCTCCTCTTCTTAAGCTCCCCTAAGTCCCCCACCTCACCCTTAACAATGCCTTTAACGGAATCAACAATGACATAATCCCCCTTATAATCCACAACCTCCAGGTTATTACCATCCATAATCCTATTAATAAGCTCCTCAACAGTAATCTCCTCAGCCATCATAATGGTGTACCGGCTGAAATTAATAAATGTTATACCCCAAGCATTAATACTGAGCCCTATACTGGCTGTTAAGTTAAATAGGGTTCAGGGTGGATTCAAGTTTATGAGTAGTAGGCTCGGTGATCTGGTTGAGTCATTAAGGGCCTTGAGTGATGGGAAGTGGGTTAACTTAAGGAGCATTAGGTATAGGGTTCCATTCAACCTAACGTTTAATGACCTACTTGAATTAAGTAGGCGCGGCCTAATAGACACTTACGTCGACTTAGCCTCAGGGGAGGTTTACGTTAAGGTTAAGCAAGCCACCGTTAATGAGGATTCAATTAACGTGAATGAGGTTGCTGAACGCATTATAAGTGAGTTAAAGGAACCCATGCCTAAGCCAGCCTTTGAGGAGTTACTGAGGAAGATGGCTGGGAATGAGTGGCCCCGGGTTTATGCTGAATTAATCAATAGGGGTGTGGTTAGGGAAATGGAGTTTAACGGCATGGTTTTCCTAACCACGGTGAAGACTAGTAATGAGCAGGTTCAAGGTTCGGGGGCTTCAAGCAAGTATAGTTAGTCCGCTAATATGGTGGGTGGTTAATTGGTATTATACTAAAGGATTCATGGGTGCATTTACGCCATAAACCCCATAACCTTACTGATTAATTCCTCAACACTCTTAACAGCATCATTGCGTTCACTTCCTGAATCACCTAGGATTATTGGCGTTACGGTTAACTTACCCTCCCTGTAGAATACGTATGCATCAGTGCCTGCATTAAGCTGCACCAGCTCCTCACCCCACCTCCAGTATATTTTATTACCCCTTGGGTCGCTTGACTCAATAATAGACTCCTTGAATAATCGCTTAGCCATATGTGAAACCACTGCGTATCCACCATTCCACCTACTTGGCGATGGCATGTTCAATGAGAGGGCATCAATTCCCTTAACCCACCCCTCAACCTTAATATAATTAATAATGCCTTTAACCACCTTAACAATACCACTGAAGTAATCAGCGCTAATCTGCGGTATTATGAACTTACTGTGCGGTGGCACCTCTATTGAGGCAGCTATGCCTGGGGTACCCATTAATGATGATTGTATCACAGCCCCTATTGTACCACTTATGAATAATGACTCAAGGCCAATGTTCTCACCTAAATTAACACCACTAACCACTATTTCCGGCTTAAACATGTTAATCCCCATGAATACTGCATCAGAAGGTGTACCATCTGTAGCATAGACGCTCACTGAATCACTGTAAAGGCCACCACTCCACTTCCACATCCTTATGGGTCTATTATACGTCCTGGCGGCGCCTATGCTGCTTAATTGAGTTTCAGGCGCCACCACATGCACTTCATGCTCCTTAGCGAGTTCATTGGCTAGGGTTACTATACCCATTGAGGTTAATCCATCATCATTAGTTACCAGTATCCTCAATTAAACTCACCATTACTCATACTCACGCCAAGTGTAACCACACCTAGTGCACCTATAGAACCTTGTCGGTGGTTCATCAGCAGCCCTAGTCTGCTGAACCCAGAAGTACGCCTCATTATTACCGCACCTTGGGCAAGTTACCTTAACCTTAGGTAAATTATCATTAGCCTTAGTTAAGATAACCGGCTTCTCATCAGGCTTATGCTCAATAATAGTCCTCTCAACCAATGGGGCTGCTGTAGAGGAGTCCTCAACATAGCCGCATTTAGGGCACTTCCAAGTGACCTTATTACCGCTCCTGTATGGTTTCATTATTGATCCGCATTTAGGGCAGAATTTTATGGCCATGTAAATTAACACTTGGCCGGGTACTTTTTAATAAACCTTTCTCAAAATTAAATACTTAAATGCATTCACGTGCGGCGGTTGAGTGTTAGTTATAGGCCACATGACTATTGATGAATTGGAGTTCCCAGGGGTTAGTAGGATAAGCCCAGGTGGGCCACCGACCTTCTGCTCCACATACTTGAAGCAGGCTGGGTTTATTGTTAAACCAATATCAGTAATTGGGGTTGACTTTAAGCCAGCGCTAAGGCCCTATGAGGAGCTGGGTATTGATTTAACCGGGGTTAAGGTTGAGGAATCATGTAGGACTACTAGGTTTAGGATAAGGTATGATGAATCCATGAGTAGGAAACTATGGTTACTGAGCAGGTGCAGGGATATTAAACTCAGTGACATTACCGTGAATGATGATGCTGTGGTAATTAATCCAGTGGCTGGTGAA
Source organism: Caldivirga sp. UBA161 (assembly GCF_002506515.1). GTDB lineage: Archaea > Thermoproteota > Thermoprotei > Thermoproteales > Thermocladiaceae > Caldivirga. Next base: position 7,583 of record NZ_DAXS01000076.1, on the reverse strand, counting down.
GTGTCGTGGGGGCTTGTTGAGGCTATTAGGGAGAGGGCTAGGTTAGTTTCAATAGATCTTCAGGGTTTTACAAGGAGGTTCCTTAGTGATGGTTTAGTCATTAATGATAATTCCAGGAACATTATTGAACTAGCCCTAACCCACTCTGATGTTGTTAAGGTTAGCGCTGATGAGGTTAACCATGAGGTTAAGCACGTTAAGGATAAGGTGCTCGTAGTTTCAATGGGTGGTAACTTAGCTAAAATGTACACTAACGGTAAGGTTTACTGGTTTGACGGTAACGTTAAGGTTAATGTAGTTGACCCAACGGGTGCAGGTGACGTCTTAATATGCTCATTAACAGGCTACTTAAAGATGGGCCTTAACCCACTTGACGCTTTCATTAAGGCTGTCGCCCTGGCAACAGTTAGGGTTACTGTGAATGGGCCATTCGGTAGAATAGACCCGTGGCTACTTGACCAAGTGACCGGTGAGCTTAGTAGGTTGGTTAGGTATAGTGAGGCATAGTAATTAAGCATAATTCTTCGCGGAAAAGCATTAAAACGTGGAGTTGAGTCCACCGCGATAAATGTGGGTGGCGTGAATATCCAATCATTGTTAATGGATATTGTGAAGAACGTATCCCCCATGATAATTGAGAAATCCAAGGATTCATCCTATAGGAGGATTATGAAGTCTGGGAAGGGGGATGTAACTAGGGGTATTGATTGGGTTGCTGAGGGTGCTATAATTGATAGAATTAAGGCTGAGGGATTGAGGGCGCTGATTATTACTGAGGAGAGGGGTGTTGTTAAGGTTAATGATGGTGAACCCGATTACTTATTCATAGTTGACCCAATTGATGGTTCACTCAACTTCGTCCTAGACGTACCATTCTACTCAATATCAATAGCAGCGGCTAAGTTTAAGAGCAACCTAACCCTATCAGACGTTGAGGCTGGGGTTATTCACCACGTTAGCACTGGCGTAACCTACTATGCTGAAAGGGGTAGGGGTGCTTTCATAAATGGTGAACCAGCCTCCTTTGATTCAAGTGTATTAGATAAGCCAGTGGCCTCAATATACATTGAACCAACAGTTGAGCAAAGGGTGTTAAATGGTCTAGCTGAATTATATAGGAGGCTTAATGGCTTTAAAATAAGGAGCCTCGGCGCCGCCAGCCTGGAAATAACCATGGCTGCCCTAGGGAAGCTGCTCTTCTTCCTTGACGTTAGGAATAGGCTTAGGTTATATGATATAGCCGCAGCCTACGTTATGGCTAAGGAGCTTAACTCAATGATAATAGCAATGGACGGCTACAGTATCGATGATATTCCAATTAATGAGCAACCAAGGGTTAGCCTACTTGTGACTAGGAGTAGGGAGGTCGCAGACCTACTTAAGCAATTCCTCCAGCGTTAACAATTTGTGAGTAAATTTTAAAACTAGGTTGAATTCAAAGGTGTCTGATTAGTGATTATTAATGAGGATTAGTGTTGATGAGGTTAAGAGGATTTATAAGCCTAAGGTTAAACCCATTGAGTGGAGGGATAATAGGTTAATTATCCTGGATCAATCCAAGATACCCTTTGAGACAAGCTACATTGAACTCCACACACCACTTGAGGTGGCTGAGGCAATAAGGTCAATGAGGGTTAGGGGTGCACCGGCAATAGGCATAACGGCGGCATACGGTATGCTGCTTGGTTTACTAAGCAGCATGAGCAAGGTAAATGATCTTAATGATGCCTTAAAGGCTCTTGAAGATGCCAAGAGGATTATGGATGCTGCAAGGCCAACCGCCGTTAACTTAACTTGGGCCACAGGCAGGATGCTCAATAAGGCTAAGTTAAGTGTAGATAATGGTAACGTTAGGAGTGTTAGGGAATTATTGGATACACTTAAGGCTGAGGCTGATGCGGTCTTTAATGAGGAGTATGATGCTGAGATAGCCATAGGCATCTACGGCATGGAGAAGCTTAACAACGGTGACGCGGTCATGACGCAGTGTAATGCAGGTGGCTTAGCAACAGGCACTGGTCTAGGGACGGCGTTGGCTCCTGTTAAGTTAGCTAAGTTAATGGGTATGGAGGTCTCAATGTTCGTGCCTGAAACTAGGCCGTGGCTACAGGGCGCTAGGTTAACGGTTTATGAATTAATGATGGAGGGTATTGACACGACATTAATCACGGATACTGCGGTTGGGTTAGTGATGTATAGGGGCATGGTTAACCACATCATGGTTGGGGCAGATAGGATTTTAAAGGACGGGCACGTGTTTAATAAGGTGGGTACGTTTAAGGAGGCTGTAATAGCCCACGAGTTAGGAATACCCTTCTACGCCCTGGCACCATCCTCAACCTTTGACTTAACTAGTGGAGTAAATGATGTTAAGATTGAGGAGAGGGATCCCAATGAGGTTAGGTTAATTAGGGGGGTTCCAATAACTCTAAGTGACGTTAAGGTGTATAACCCGGTCTTCGACGTAACACCCCCTAGGTACGTTACGGCGATAATAACTGAGAAGGGTGTAATATACCCACCCTTCGATAAGAACGTGAATAGGGTTATAAACGGGGGTGGTGGCTACGGATAGCGTGAATATTGAGGAGAAGCTGGCTAAGGCCCTTGTTAGGCTAATCAGTAGTTCAAGGGGTAGGAGGGTTACTATTAAGACAGCTACATTAGTGAGGTTAGCAGGCCTTGATGAGAAGCATAGGAACATTCTTAAGGCGGCTAAAATGCTTAGTAAACTATCTAAGGAGAGGGTCATTAAGATTGAGTTCAAGGATAAGGTATCTAGGGCTAAGTCAATAATGTATGTTGTTGATGATCAAATGGACTTATGGAGGATATCCAAGGTTAACCCCGATGACGCTATCAGGTCAATCCTTAAGTCACTGGAGAGATTTAAGAATAGGGCTAAGTTAAGTGGGCCATAGTAACCATGCCTAAGCAAAATACTGAGGGAGGCGTTAAGATTATTGAGGTAGCTAAGGGTATTGAGTTGGATCAGGAGGTTTATAGGCATTTACTTCAGTACATGGATGATGGTGAATTGGGCTCCTACTTTGAAAGCATTAGGAAGCCGCCGAGGAGGTACTACGTTAGGGTTAATACACTGAAGGTGAGTACTGATGAATTATTGAGGAGGCTTAAGGAACGTGGGGTGGTTGCTTATAGGGATGAGGTGCTTGAGGAGGCCATATGGTTCCCAACGGAGGGGCCCAATAGGGTTGGGGCTAGTAGGAAATACATTATTGCTGATAAGTACGCCTCAGAGAGCGTCTACCTAGGCGCTAACCTATATGGCCCAGGGGTACTCTACATGCCTAATGACATTCATGCTGGTGATGAGGTTAACGTAATTTCCCCAAATGGCGACGTTGTCGCCTTAGGGGTCGCTAAGGTTAATGCATCAGGCTTCAGGAGGGGGTTCAGGGGTATTGTTGTTGAAACCACTGAGTCAGTGTATAGGTTACCTAAGTTAAGGGACCTTGATGAGTGGAGGTTTGGCTTATTCTATGAGCAGTCCCTACCAGCCCAATGGGTTGGTAGGTTAATTGATCCAGGACCTAATGAGGTTATTATTGACTTATGCTCAGCACCAGGTGGTAAGGCAACCCACGTAGCTCAATTATCAGGTAATAAGGCAACTATTATAGCTATTGATAGGAGTTGGAGTAAGGTTAGGCAGATTGAGGGTAATGCGGCTAGGCTGGGGGTTAGGTTAATGACCTATATTGAGGATAGTAGATTCCTTCACTTAAATCACCCTGAGTTCATTGGTAAGGCTGATAAGGTCCTCATTGACCCACCCTGCAGTGATGCTGGGGTTAGGCCTAAACTATACTATAGGTTAACCATGGCTGATTTAATCAACCTAGTGGCCTATCAAAGGCAATTCATTAAGGTGGCCTATAGTTTACTTAAACCTAATGGCTCATTAATATACTCCACCTGCACGTTACCGCCAATGGAGAATGAGGATAATGTTAAGTGGGCTGTGGAATTAGGCTTCAGGCTGGAGTACGTTAATGTGCCTGCAGGCCAAAGGGCCTTCGACGGCGCATCAAGGAGGTTTCACCCACACATCCAGGATACGCCGGGTTTCTTCATGGCTAAGTTAACTAAGTTACCTTAACACGATGAGGTAGGTTTAATAAAGTTGAGTAGAGGATAATGGGGCATGGAGTCGCTTTACTTGGTTCAACATGGTAAGGCATTTGATGAGAAGATTGACCCTGAGAGAAGCCTAACCCCGGAGGGGGTTAGTGAAACTAATGCCGTAGCCTCCTACTTGGCTAAGGTTGGTGCTTCAGTGGATTCAATAGTCCATAGTGGTAAGAGGAGGGCACTTCAGACGGCTGAAATAATGGCTAGGTACCTTGGCGTTAAGTCAGTGAACGCCGTCGGGGGCTTGAACCCTAATGATGACCCAAGCTTAATCGCCAGTAAGTTAAGTGAATTAGGGAGTAGGGTAATGATTATAGGGCATCTACCCCACTTATCTAAGTTAGCTTCACTATTAATTATAGGAAACCCGAATGCCCAGTTAATTAAATTCAAGTATTCGGGTGTAGTTAAGTTAGGTTTAAGTAATGGCCAATGGGTTATTGAATGGTACATAACGCCTGAATTAATTAGGCAATAAGCCCTCGTAGTACAAGGCTTAATTAAAGCGGCCTATAGACCCCTTTAAGCACTGCAGCGGACTTAACTTCAACATTAGGGTACTGCCTATCCCACTCACTAATCACCCTAATGGCCTCATTGGCAACGCGGCAAGCATCCATAACCCCAGCCTCAGGATTAAACTCATCAGTCTCCCTATTAGCCACCACGGCCATTACTGAACCAGCCCTTAAACCATAGACATTAGCCATTGTTAACACTGTTGCAGTCTCCATGTCGAAGTTCATTACCCTAACGGACTTAAGTTCACTAATAATGCCCCTAAGCCAACTGGGTAAGTAACCACCAAGCCCTGGCCTACCTTGACCAACATAGAAGCTATCCGTGGTTGCAGTTAACCCAACATGATACCTAACACCCAAGCCCTCTGCAGCGGTAATTAATGCGTTTAACACATCAGGATGGGGAACTGCTGGGTAACCTAGTGGTGCGTAGTTGCCGCTTGCACCATCCAGCCTCACAGCACCCCTGGTTATTATTAAGTCACCAACCTTAACGCTGGCCCACAGTGAGCCAGTGGTACCAACCCTAATTAGTGTACCAACACCCAGTGAGGCCAGCTCCTCAACAGCTATTGAGGCAGAGGGCCCACCTATCCCTGTTGAGGTCGCCATTACTGGTAAACCCCTATATGTGCCTACGTAGGTCCTATACTCCCTGTTCTCAACCTTAAGCTTAACCTCATCCCACATTGAGGCTATTAAATCAACCCTACTTGGATCACCTGGGAGTAATGCATATGGTGCGGTATCATTGGGTTTAAGCATTAGGTGGTAAACCCTACCGTTAACAGTGGGCCTGGTAGCCATGGGTATTAATGCCCTTAGGTTAATTAAGGTTTATTAATAAGTTAAGCGTTATTAAGGCTTGGTTACTATGAAGAGTAAGAAGCCTTACCCTCATAATAAGGATATTGCCCAAGCAATACTTAGGGTAATGTATGAGAAGCCTTACGTTAAACCAATTGACTTCATTAATGAGGTTAAGAGGATACTTGAGGAGAGGGGTTACTACACTGGATTAGTGAGTGCTAAGAGGATTTGGAGGATTTACGAGGAGTACGCTAGGAAGGGGTGGGTTTATGACTACCTAGGGGTTATGGAGAATGATGGTGGGGAGTAATGACTTTTAAACTAGTGGTAGGCATTAAGTGGTGTATTCAGGTGAAGGTTAGGTTAATTAAATGAATTAACAAAAGCCAAACCCCCTAAGGCTTAAGGGGAGCCGTTAGTTAAGCATCACTACTCAGTTATTATCTTGAATACTGGCATTACTTGCCTCGGTGCATTACTCGGAATCTTAATCACAAGCCCCCTACCCTCCCTACTGAATTCCACTTTACCGTAACCCAGTAATTCAACATCCTTAACGCCATCAATTAACCTCAAATTTAAGCTTAACGACTGTATTACAGCCTCCTCCCCAGGCCATTCCAAGGCAACAGCGTATAATGCATTACCCCTCCTAGTGAATCTGAAGTCGCCTCCAGTGTACTTAACCTTAAGCCACTCCGCCTCCTTAAACTCACCGGCAGGCTCCCTAGTCGGCCCCTCACCATACGTTAACCATGGTTCAGTACCGTAAATGGCCTCACCATTAATGCTTAACCAATCCCCAACACTCCTAAGCATCCTAACCTGCTCCTCAGGTATTGTGCCATCACTCCTAGGTGCGACATTAAGTAGTAGGTTACCATTCTTACTAACAATATCCACAAGATCCCTAATTACTGATTCAGTAGTCCTGTATTGGCATTCATTAGTGTAGCCCCAAGTATTCAAGCATACTGATGTATCAGTCTGCCATGGGGTTTGCCTAATCCCAGCCAACTTACCCCTCTCAACATCAAGCACACCAGCCCAATGCGGCATTGAATTATGCTTATAATTAACCGCAGCCTCAAGGCCCCATTGGTAAGCCCTATTATAGTAGTATGCAGTGAAGAATCTTAAGTATGGTTCGAAGGATGGGTACTCAATCCACCAGTCGAAGTAGAATAACTGCGGCCTATACTTATCAACAAGCTCAATAGCCCTAAGCAGCCAATCATTTAGGAAGGCCTCACTTGGAGGCTCAATGGGCTGCGGCCAAAGCTCACCCACCTCATGATGCTCCTTAATTGGTGCTGCAGGCCCATAAAGATCCTGATACTCTGGCTCATTTACATCAGACTTAATCCTCCTACCACCCTCAAAGAACCAGTAGTGCTCAGCCCTATGGTAGGATACACCGAATACTAAGCCCATATCCCTACATGCCTTAGCCAACTCACCTATAATATCCCTACGAGGCCCCATCCTCTTAGCATTCCACCTATTAATTGAGCTATCCCACATTGAGAACCCATCATGATGCTCAGCCACTGGTACAACGTAACTCGCCCCAGCCCTCTTAAATAAGCTACACCACTCATTTGGATCCCACTTATCGGCAGTGAACATTGGTATAAAGTCCTTATAGCCGAATTTATCCTGAGGCCCATAATGCTTAATATGATACTCATACTCACGCGCACCAGGAATATACATGTTCCTAGGATACCACTCATTACCAAAGGCTGGAACAGAGTAAACACCCCAATGAATGAAAATCCCAAACTTACCAAACTTAAACCAACCAGGAATCCTAAAACCCCTAAGAGACTCCCAATCAGCCTCAAAGGGGCCAGGAGGCAGGCTAACAGGGAAATTAACCATAAATATTAAAGAGATACATGAGTTTAAAAGTATTGAATCCCTTATACCCAAATTATACAATACCCAGCCCATGTGGTAAAGTAACATACTAACTTTAGTTTTTACGAAAAATTTAAAGGGGCTTAACCCCTAAATTACATTAGGCGGGGGTGCCCGAGCCTGGTCAAAGGGGGCGGACTCAAGATCCGTTGGCGTAGGCCTGCGTGGGTTCAA
>NZ_DAXS01000053.1:58955-61845 GCF_002506515.1 Caldivirga sp. UBA161 | reverse complement strand
GATTGAGGCCCTTAACCTACATTCAAGGTTTAGGAGGGTAAGTAAGGCAGCAGTAGTGGTGCCTTATTACGTGTTTGCGGATTACGAATTCATATGGTATCGTAATGCGTTAGGCTTCTGGAACTCTATTAAGCCTGCGCTCATGGCGCTCTCCCTAACCTCCTCCCTCGGATTCTCCCCAGTGGCTGTTTATGAGGGGGAGATTTCAAGGGCCTTTAATGAGCAGGTGATAATAATGCCATCAATTATAAATGCCTTAACATCAACATGGAGATTACTTCTATCATATGTTGAGAATGGTGGATTACTCATCACATCACTGGTAAGGGGCTTCAGTGGCCTGAGGGCATACCATGAGGCCCCAACTCAATTATGGAGTGAATTATTCGGCGTTACCCCAGCCTTAAGGGCTGGTAGTGAGGGGATTAAGCTTAGGGATAGGGTTATGGTTAAGGGGCCATTGAGGGGCATTGAGGAGGTGCCGGTGAATATTCCTGGTGAAGTAATCATACACTCCGTTAAGCCTATTGACGCTGAACCACTTGCCTACATTAATAACACTGAAGTGCCAGTACTCCTAAGGGCTAGGAGGGGTAGGGGTTACGCCTACTTATTAACTCTACCAATTGAATTAATCCTAGGCCTACAGGAGGAGGCTCAATGGAGCCTTAGAGACTTATACGAGGCGGTGATTAATAATGCCGGCATTAACATGAATTATAAGTCAAGTGAACCATCAGTTGAGGTACTGCAGTACACTGATGGTGTTGAGGATTTAGTATTTGCAATAAACCATAGTGATAAGCAGGTTGAATCAGTAATCAATATTCCTAAGGGAGGTAATGTAAAGCAGGTGGCTGGTGAAGCTAAACTAGTAACCACCAGTGGTAATAAGGTTACCCTCCTAATGCCGCCTAAATCAGCCATGGCCTTCATTAACTAACTCAGTTACTTCCCTAACATCCACTATTAAAGGGGGCCTATGAATTACCCACTACTCCAATTCTAAGCCTAATTACTGCATTAATTATACGTGAAGATGCATGCCATTAATTTCATGCATATTAATAATGAGGAGTATTGGTTTCTGGCGGGCCCGGTGGGATTTGAACCCACGACCTACGGCTTAGGAGGCCGCCGCTCTAATCCATGCTGAGCTACGGGCCCTATTAAGTTTGCCTGCGTAGGGGTTTATGAATATTTTCCCTCATTGTCTGCCTCAAATAATCATTATTGAGTTTAAACATAGGTGAATACGGCAAGGAGCCTGCCTCCAGGCTTATAAGGTGTTTCCCCAATGTCTGAGTACGCATCAATTAGGTTCCAGCCTGCTCTTAAGGCTAATTCCCTTAATTCATCAATTGAGTATATTCTTAGTGATAGCTGCGTATTAGCAATGAGCCTAAGGGTATACTCATCCTTATCCCTAATGTAGTAGCTCCAATTCACGGTGACGCTCCTTAATGATTGACCCAGCTTAAACCTCTGAATAATTAAGTGATCTCCAATCTCATTAATGATGCTTTTACCCGAATTATTAATGTAGTACTCCTTATCAACAGTATCAATTATTAGTAGTGAGCCTGGCTCCGAAACCTCATGCACTTGTTTAAGTATTGAGAGGTCTGTTTCATAATCATAGTAACCTATTACTGTGGTGAACATGAATAAGGTAACGTTAAAGGGAGCATACTGCCTAGTGATCTTACTTAATTCCCTGGCATCCCCCAGTAGGAAAATAACATTATTAGTAACCCCCTCCCTAGCAGCCCTCCTAGTGGCTTCATTAATGAAGTCTCGTGATATGTCTATGCCGATGACTTTGAAGCCTAATTTAGCTAAAGGTATTGCTATCCTCCCTATCCCACTTCCAACATCCAGTATCCTACATCTACTTAACCCCCTCCTACTTAAGTATTCAGTAAGCTTAACTGCTGTTTCCTCACCTTCCTTTAACATTGCTTCACTGCTTAATACCTTTACGTAAAGATCAGCATTCCTTATGAAGAAGTCATTAACCCACTCCACTGGTTTAGGTTTACTTAAGTTTAATTAAGTTATTCCTTGAATTAATTAGGTGTATTACTCCATGGTGCGGTCTCATGCCTTAGTGCTCGGAAATGTTTTAAAGGGGTTTCCCTATCAGTGGCTTGTGCCTAGGATTGTGAGGATTAGGATTTGGGGAACTAACACTGATTCAGTGGATGGGTTAGCTAAGGATATTACTGGTATAGCTAAGAAGCTTGGGATTAGGGTTAGGGGACCAATACCATTACCCACTAGGCGGCTTACAGTGACTGTGAGGAGGGCTCCAAGTGGCCAAGGTTACCACACTTATGATCACTGGGAAATGAGGATACATAAGAGGATTGTGGACATGGATGCTGATGAGAGGGCTCTTAGGCAATTAATGAGGCTTAGAATACCTGAGGATGTTAAGGTTGAGATAGAGTTAATAAGTTAATTTTAAACTAAGTTAAATACCTAAATTGCCTAGGCCTCAACCTCCTTTTCAGTCGCCCTTCTCTTAACTGCCCTATCGAAAATAATCCAATTCCTATACCACTCTTCATTAGCCTTCCTTAACTCCGTTAATATGGCCTTTGTTAAATCCCTGGCAGACACCTTATCAACATTAATGAAATTACACTCAATCCGCCTAGCTATCTCCCTAGCCTTATCCAAGGGGGCACCAGTTTTAAGTATGCTGACGACAATCTTCTCTATTACGAAAGGTTCTTCTGTTCCATCCCTTTTAACTACCGTACTTACCATAATACTGTTAAACATTACTTAAATATAAATATTTCCCTATAATAATTCATAGTAGTGAGAGTACATAGTGCAATTATTTAAGATATTATATTACACCATAAGTTTAATCTAATCC
>NZ_DAXS01000053.1:44782-58790 GCF_002506515.1 Caldivirga sp. UBA161 | reverse complement strand
AGACTTCCAACGCTTTTGTGATTTTCAATAATTTAATTTAGGAATATTGTTAGGCTTTTAAACCATAATTATGCAGAGGCTGGCGAATAAGAGTGAGTTCCTAGCTATTGGATTTGCGGTAATGTACTTTTAACTCACTGTACCAGTACTCTTGGATTACTTAGTGGTTGGCTTAAGGCCCCTCTTTGGTTTATGGCTGATAATGTATGTATTTTAACTTTAAACTTATTACTGTTAATTAATGTATTCCTCTTACGCTTAGTCAAGTATTTGCTTCAACTGTATTGGCTGGCCTTGCGGGAGGTTTAATGATAATTATTTCATTGAAGCCTTTTGAATAAGGTTCTCCATTGTCATATAGTGGAATACCCTACACTAGTAGGTGCTTGGGAAATTAATCAGCCCAGAAGGCTTTCGTTCTTACATATTCCCTCTCAGCTTCTAGAATGTTTAAGAATAATTCATCATCATTACCAGCATTACTTAGTATCCTCCTAACAGTGGCTGTACCAACACCATAGGCTGAGAGCGCTATTAAACCCCTGTAGCCGTGATCCATTATTATCCTAGCCCTCTCCCTAAGTTCATTAAGATACTTCTCCTCATCAGCAGTAAGCTGCAGCCCCCTCCTAACTCTTGCCACTAGCTTAATAGCCTTATCAATGTCCTCATCCCTATGCTTCAACATGGTTAAAGTCTTCATACCGCATTTAGGGCACTTAAGCTCCATGCTAATTATGTTACTAACCTTACCTGTTAAATGCCACCCACACCTTAGGCATAGGAGGGTTACCTCCTTATTCATGATTCTTTTCTTAACTGAATCAATAATTATATTCCTGGGAACTTCATCAGTTATAATTGACCTAGTGCCTAAACCACCCATTATCATTAAGGCTAGTTTAGATGGCTTCCTAGCTAGGAAGTTTAACTTAATTACCTCATCCCTAACACCACTTATGAAGTGCCTCAACGCATTTAAGTCAAGTTTATCCACCTCAATTTCATTAATGACCTCATTATCCAGTACAGACCCATTATAGACTTTAATTAACCTATCGACATTAACATCAATAGTACCCTTAGGTAACACCCCCATCCTCCTAGCAACTTGAATAAACCTATACCTATACAGGTTACTATTCTTAATAACATTCCTTAAGGTCTCCTCAACAGCCTTAACATCCTCCTGAAGCGCCCTCCTTATTATCTCTGGGTTAATTGGCCTGGGGGTTTTCACAATGACCCTATAAGGATCCCTAACGTAGGATATTGAGAGTGCGAGCCTGCCGGTTAAGTACCCTGTTAGGTATAGGCCAAGCGCCTCATTACCCTTAGTACCTAGGCAGGAGTGAATCACTATTAGGTTACTTGAGTATTCAATCAATGTTTCATTGACATCAGGGTACTTACCCATTAAGTCGCTTGATAGCTCCTTAATATCCTCGAGGAGTTCATTAGTGCCCATTAGCTTAATCCTATTGAAACTACTTAAGGAACCGCCCGTCAGTAGCCTTTTCCTTAATCTACAGACCTCCTGAGCAACTTCATAGGATACTGGTATTTCATCACCAATCCACTCAGGTAACTCACCCTCACCACTCCTCACCTCATCCAATGTAACAACCCCCTCATCCTTATCAATGGCTAGAACCCTCCATAATCTACCAGCTAGGACTATTACCTTATTCTGCTCCAGTGTTAACACGAAGTCTTCATCAAGCTCACCTATGGTTGACTTATCCATGTAGTTAACTGCCTTAAACCTCCTTTCGTCAGGTATCATTGACACATTCTGGAGGTAATAAATCCTCAACCCCCTCCTATTCCTTAGGGCACCATCGTAATTTCCTATTAGCCTCAATTCCCTTGAGGAGAATTCAATGAGTTTCATTAAGTCACTTAACTGTAATGAGGAGTAGGGGTGCGCCCTCCTAATGATTCTGTAGGCCTCCTCTATTGTAACTGAGCCTCCATGGTCAAGTATTATGCCGGCTAATTGATGAAGTAGAACATCCATGGCCCCCGCGTGGTATGGGTAATCACCCTCAAGTTCACCCTCAATAGCCCTTCTAGCCAGTACCAGTGACTCAATGTAATCATCAGGTGTTATAGTGAGCACATGCCCTTTAGCAACTCCACCAACCTCATGCCCACTCCTCCCAATCCTCTGAATTAACCTATCACTCTGCCTAGGGCTCATGTACTGGATCACTGCCTCAATGCTACCTATGTCTATGCCTAATTCAAGGCTTGACGTGGATACGACAACCTTAACCCCACCACTCCTAAGCCCCTCCTCCACAGACTCCCTCCTCTCCCTGCTTAGGGAACCATGGTAAACCTCCACGCCATTAATAATCTTCTTCAATTCTGTACCCAGTAATTCGGCTGCATCCCTAGTATTAGTGAAGAGGAGTACTGAACCCCTATGGTTACTCACTATCTCGCTAATTCTTCTGGCGGTATCCTCAACATCTTCATTAAGCCCCAGGTAATGTATTGTTAATTCCATGGTTCTTGAAACATCATTAACATTAATAACCCTCACACTCCTCCCAACCCCACCCACTAGTGATGATGCCAGCTCCAGGTCACCTATTGTTGCAGAAAGGGCTATCCTCTGGAACTCACCCGCCAACTCCACCAGCCTCTCAAGGCCAACCGCTAATTGAATCCCCCTCTTACTACCGAGGAGTTCGTGAACTTCATCAATTATAACCCATCCAACATCCCTAAGCCAATTCCTCATTACTGGTGAAACTAATAGTATTTGGAGCGTTTCAGGCGTTGTTATAAGTATCTGAGGTGGATTCTTCCTCTGCCTACTCCTCTCACTGCTAGTAGTGTCTCCATGCCTCACAGCTACAGTTAAGCCAAGTAACCCACTTAGCTTACGTATCCTTTGCTCTAAATCCCTATTAAGCGACTTAGCCGGTGTAATGTAAAGTACCCTTACTCCCTCCCTCACCCCTGAGTTAAGCATCATTGATAAGGCAGGCAGTAATGCAGCCTCAGTCTTACCTGTACCAGTGGGTGATGATATTAGCGTGTGTTCACCAGTTAAAACCACGGGTATTGCTAACTCCTGAACCTTAGTGGGCTTCTCATAACCCAATTCCTTAACAGCCTCCTTAACCTTAGGATGCAGTAATTCGAATGAATTAAGCACCATGGGGTTAACCCAATATCCCTTAAAAAACCTACTCAACCTACGCTAAACGTGAAGGTTGAGTTTAAGGGTGAGGAATGGGGGAGGGTTATAATTATTAATGGGATTGAGGTGGGTAGGATTATTGATAATGTTATTTCCCTAGACATCTACTCCCCCCAATTCCCTGAATCTGGAAGTAGAATTAACTTAGGTTGGGCCGGCTCCTTAACATACAGTAGGGTTAACATGGGTAATCATGTAATTGAGTTAATTGGCCATGAGCATAATGGATTAAGGGAATTAATAAGCGTGAGAATAATATTGAATGGGGAGGTTAATGATGATGAATTATCATTAATTATATTAAATGTAATGAGGCAGTACATGGATAAGGAATTACTAGAGATAATTGAGCACCACTCATGATTAAGCATAATACGTAGAATGGCTAATCTTCAAATTATTTCACTTAAGTTAATGCAGTTCATTAAGATTTATATACACTAATGTGTTCCGCTAATGATGCTTTGGCTAGTATTCACCACAGGCGCATGCAACTTAAGGTGTAGTTACTGCGGCGGCTCCTTTAACCCTAAGGTAGTGCCCTGGAGGATTAATTATAATCCAGTTAAGTTAAAGGAGTTAATTGAGAAGGATAGCAACGCCACAGTGATATTCTATGGTGGGGAACCTCTGCTTAACCCACGCTTCATAATGTGGATGATGGATAATGTTAAGGCTAATAGGTGGGGGATTCAAACCAATGGAACATTAACTGAATTACTACCTAATGAGTATTGGAGGAGAATGAGTGTAGTGCTTTTATCAATAGATGGTAGAGAAGAGGTTACTGATGCCCACAGGGGTTTTGGCGTATATAACCGCGTGATTAAGGCATTAATGAGGCTTAAATCAATTGGGGTTAATAGGATAATAGCTAGAATGGCGGTAACGCAGCTAACGGACATATACCTTGATGTAACGCATTTACTTAATGTTGGCTTTAACCTTGTTCATTGGCAATTGGACGTTATATGGGACAGTAAGTGGGATGTATTAACATGGGCTAAGTCAAACTACCTACCTGGGGTGAGGAGGCTTGTTCAATTGTTTCTAAGTAACCTAAGGGAGGGTAGGGTTATTGGCATAGTGCCTATACTTGGGGTTTTATCCGCATACCTACATAAACCATATAGGGGCCCACCCTGCGGCGCTGGATATGATTCTATTGCAGTCTCAACTGATGGTAGGGTTTTATCATGCCCGATTGCAGTTCATGAGGATTGGGCAGTGTTGGGTAATGTTAATTCCGGCTTCAGTTTAATTAATATTGAGTCCCAGTTACCTGAAATGTGTAGGCAATGTGAGTATAAGCAGTATTGCGGCGGTAGATGCCTATACGCCATTAAGGAGGGTGAAAGGTATTGGGGTTTAGATGGCGTGCTGATGGTTGATTACATTACCAAGGAGACTATAAGGACAATACTTGAAATTGGACCTGAGGTTAAGGAGCTGGTTAATAAGGGTGTGGTTAAACCAAGTGACCTATACTATGACCCAACACTAGACTCTACTGAGGTCATACCATAGGCATTAAGGAATAATACTTAATAGTGTGAGGGTATTTAATAAGGCATGTTGAATCAATTAAAGGGTAGGAGCCTACTAAGTTGGCTTGACTACACGCCGCAGGAGGTATTAATGCTTCTTAATCTATCTAAAAACATGAAGGAGAGGTATTACTTGGGTGAAAGGTACATTGGCGTTCACCAGGGTAAGGCAGTATTAATGATATTTGAGAAGCCCAGCACTAGGACAAGGATTAGCTTCGAGACGGCTGCATGGCAGCTTGGTATGAAGGCTATTTACAGTAACCCCCAGGAACTTCAATTAGGTAGGGGGGAGACTATTGAGGATACTGCTAGGGTTGTTTCAAGGATTGTTGACGGTATAGTGGCCAGGGTCTTCGATCATTCAACACTAATTAAACTTACCCAGTACTCTCAAGTACCTGTTGTGAATGCTTTGAGTAATGAATGCCACCCAACCCAAGTGCTTGCTGATGCATTAACTTTATGGGAAGTTAAAGGCAAGGTTAATGGCGTTAAATTAGCCTTCGTGGGGGATGGGGATAATAATATGGCCCATAGCCTAATTGCAATAGGAGCTAGGTTAGGTTGGGATGTTAGGGTAGTATCACCTAAGAGGTACTGGCCAAGTAGGAGGTATGTTGAGGATGCTGAGGATTTAGGTAAAAGAACAGGCGCGGTGCTTACCGTTACGGAATCTATTGAGGAGGGGGTTAAGGGTGTTGATGCAGTATACACTGATGTATGGGTATCAATGGGTATGGAGAAGGAGGCTGAGGAAAGAATAAGGCTATTTAAGCCGTATCAAGTAAACCAAGGCTTAATGAGCATTGCAGGGGAGGATGCAGTATTCATGCATTGTTTACCAGCCCATAGGGGCCTTGAGGTCACTGATGATGTTATTGATTCACCTAGAAGCATTGTGTGGCAGCAGGCTGAGAATAGGCTTCACACAGCTAAGGCTATATTAGCAGCATTGATTAGGTAAACTGGATTTTAAAGGATATGATCAATTCTTAAATTTAAGGCACTATATTAATTTATATGCTTTAACCATGAACTGCCTAATCTTAGGCATAGCGTTCTCAACATGCCAAACCGGGTTCACGAAAACTATTAACCAACCCTTATCAGTCATGTTGAAGAAGGCGATTTTGAAGTTTGCGTATTTTATAAGAATATAGTTAAAGGGGCCGAGGAGGTCATCGGAAAGCTTTCGGGATCTTTGGGCGATTTCTAGGAGGCTCATGACGTTTCTAAGGGATTTTAATGTTAATGTTGTTGGTAAATGATGTATTATTGGAATATTATTAGAATCTATTATGGCTGCTCCAACAATCATTTCTCCATCTATAAGCTCACTAAGCATAAGCTTCTTAAGCTCCATCTGTGGTGTTGTCTGCTCCGCAGATTTAGCATCTGGTGATACATATATTACAATACTCCACCACCCTACTAAATATTTTACACACGCAGCTTAATAAACTTTTGGCTCAATGATCAATAATGATGTAATCATTCTTGTTCATTTAATGATGCTTAAGCACCAGTTATGGTGAGCATGGTGCGTTGATTCATGGTGAATGTAACATTTAATAAGCTTACACCTAATAGCTAACTAATGATGGAGGCTGTTTATGAGCAGAGCATTATAGGTAATGGCAGTATGCTTGCTGTTATTGGTGGTAGAGGGGAGTTAAGGTACTTATTTTACCCAACTAAATCATTCCCTCAGAACATTCATTCCTCATTACCTGGAATATATAGGAGGGGTTACTTCAGTTGGCTAACTGATTGGGGTGATATTAGGCAGAAGTATGCTGCTCCAGGGGTCTTAGAGACTGTGTTCAGGAGTGGGGATGCCTCAGTTAAGGTAATTGACTTTGTGCTTCATAGTGAAAATATACTTATCAGAAGATTTGAATTCAGTATACCTGGTGAATTCAACTTCATATACTACACTTCACCTCAATTATGGGAAACCCACACTGCTGATGCAGCTTACTTTGATGAGAGGTATGGCGCCGTTGTTGATTATAAGAGGGGCCTTACCCTAGTTGTTTCAGGTGATAGGATACCCAATGGTTATCAGATTGGCCAATTAGGCGCTGACTCAGATGCATTCACAGACGCCTATGATGGTGAATTAAAAATGAATAAGCTAAGCATATATGAGGGCTTCAGGGGAGTTAACTTCGCGTTAATGTGGAGGCTTAGGGATGAGGAAACATTAACCATTTACTTAGTCCTAGATAGGAGTGAGGAGGCTGCGTTAAGGGAGTTAGCTAAGGTTAAGTCCATGGATTGCTGCGTCTTAAGCCATGGTGTTTCTGATCATTGGGGGAACTGGATTAGTAAGGTCAAGTTAAGTGGGGTTATTAATGAGGAGATGGTTAAGCATTCAGCGTACGTAATTAAGATGCTTCAAGACTCTGAGGGGGCATTCATAGCTGCACCAACACTATGGCCTGATTACAGGTATTGCTGGCCCAGGGATGCAGCTTACTCAGCTATAGCATTAGATATTCTCGGTTACCATGATGAGGCAGTTAAGTTCATTAATTGGGCAGTTAAATCGCAGGGGGAGAATGGGGCCTTCTATCAAAGGTATTATGCCGAGCCTGGGCTTAAGGCCCCATCATGGTCCTTTCAAATAGATGAAACAGCCTCAGTGGTTCTAGCCACCTACGTGCACTTTAAGTTAACCCTAGATAGGCAATTCCTGAAGAATACGTGGATAATGGTTAGGAGGGCGGCCGAGTACTTAGCGGCCAACGTGAGTGATGATGGCTTAACAACACCCACTGTTGGGCCTTGGGAAGAGCATCTGGGTGTTCACACTTATACTAATGCCTCAGTTTATGCAGCCTTATCATCTGCGGCATATTTAGCTGGTGAAATTGGTGATAGGAATAGGGCTGTGGAGTGGAGTAGGTATGCTTCTATTGTTCGCTCAGCAACGCTTAATCAGGCTTGGAATGGTAGATTCTTCGCTAAGATAATTAAACCAAGATTCAATATACCTGATTCAGCCACACTTGGCTTAGTTTTCCCATTCAACATGGTTAATGTGAGTGATGATAGGATGAAGATGAATGCTGAAACCATTGAGGGGGCGTTCAAATATAAGGTTGGTGGAGTGGGTAGGAATCCTGAGGATAAGTACTACGGTGGTAACCCATGGATAATAACAACTCTTTGGCTGGCAATATACCATAAGCTAGCCGGCAACATTGATAAGGCTAGCGAATTAATAAAGTGGGCCTTAACCCATAGTACCAGTACCGGTATGCTACCGGAGCAGGTTGATAAGAATTCAGGGAGGCCGATCTCAGCAGTGCCATTGGCTTGGTCACATGCAATGTATATAGTAGCTGAGTTAATTAATAATGATTTATTTAATAAAATAGCGCCGCCCCTTGTTGATAATAAGTGATACTTCTCAGAGTATTAGTAGTGTGTAAAGCTTATTAATAAGCCAGGGCTTGGTTCAGTTAATGCAGGAATTAGTAACCGCAAAGGCCACTAAGGAATCTGCCGCTAAACCCCTTGTTGATCTGGGCCGCTTCAAACTCCCTAAGGCATTCACTAGGCTTATCAATGACCAGAATCTTCAATCAATGTATAAGAGGAAGTTTAATATACCTGAACCATCCAGGGTAATAAAGATATCGACCTCAGTCTGCCCAGTCTGTAATAAGCAAATACCAATGGTTGTCTATGAGCATGATAATGTAATTTGGCTTAAGAAAACCTGCCCAGAGCATGGCCAATTCCTAGACATTTACTGGGGTGATGCCGAGATGTATTACTACTACCTCCAGTGGGATGACCCAAACTACATTGGTAAAGGCCTAGTTAACCCAAATACTGACGTAACCTACTATGAGGAGGCTGGCGGCTGCCCCTTTGCCTGTGGCTTATGCCCAGTGCATAAGAGTAATACTGCATTAGCCATAATTGATGTAACTAATAGATGCAATATGAAGTGCCCGGTGTGCTTTGCTAATGCGGGAGTAGCAGGCTATGTCTATGAACCATCACTAGCTGATATAGAACGCATGATGAGGATACTTAGGAGTCAAGGACCATGGGCACCTAATGCACTTCAATTAAGTGGTGGCGAGCCAACTCTTAGGAATGATTTACCGGAGATAGTTAGGATGGCTAGGAAGCTTGGCTTTGATCATGTTGAGGTTAATACTAATGGTATTAGGATAGCTAATGATATTAATTACTATAAGGCATTGCTTGACGCCGGGATGTCAACAATATACCTTCAATTCGATACTATCGACCCTAATAATAAGGGTGTATGGAGGCATAGGCTATATGATCCAAAGGCTTATGTTGAATTAAGGAAGAAGGTTATTGAGAACGCTAGGAAGCTTGGGCATAGGTCAATTGTGCTAGTTGTGACGATGGCTAAGAATTATAATGATAATGATATGGGTAAGATCATTGACTTTGCGGTTCAGAATAGGGATGTTGTTAGGTGGATTAACATTCAGCCAGTGGCCTTTGCAGGTAGGGCTAGGGAATACTCACCTGAGGAGCTTAGGCAATACAGGATAACTATACCGGATGTATTAATAAATACTGAGAAGCAGACTGGGGGTAAGATTAGTAGGTGGGATTGGAGGCCAGTTAACTGGCCAGTGGCCCTTGGTAAATTAATTGAGGTCCTCACGGATTCACCTAAGCCACTCTTCACCAATAACCCTGTCTGTGGGGCTGCAACCTTCATATATTATGATGAGGATGCTAAGGATATAATCCCAATAACGAAGCTTGTTGATGTAGATGGGTTTGAGGCTGAAATATGGAGGATATACAATGAGGTTAGTAAGGGTGGGGTTCATAAGGCTGTTGGAAGCTTAAGGGTTCTTAAGCTACTTAAGTATGTTAAGCATAAGGCAGTTAAGGATCTGCTTCAGGATGTCCTACTTAAGAGGAGTTATGAGGCATTAGGTAAATTTATGTTTAACATAGTTGGGATAGGTATAATGCACTTCATGGATACTATGAACTTTGATGTTCAGCGCATACAAAGATGCGACATTCATTACGCAGTACCTGATGGGAGAATAATACCATTCTGCACGCTTAACAACTTCCATAGGGATAGGATTGAGAGGAACCTTAAGATGGATGCTAAGGATTGGTTAAGGCTGAATCCAGGTAAGTTCATAACTGGCTTCGCCTAACATGTGATGTTAACTCCTAGATTCATTAAAGATAATTTTTTAATACTGAATGCCTACGTTTAACTATGGATGCTAGAATAATACTCATGATTGGTGCAGTGCTTAATGTGATTGGATATGCAGCATCAATGTTAGGCTACGCAATAATTGGCCCCATAGTCTATGGGGTAGGTATAATAGTGTTAGTGTTAAGTGCATTAACATTATCTAAGGGTAAGAGTACTGAGAGTAATGAGGCTCCAGGTGAGCCTGGGCCTAGTGATATTAAGAATAGGGGTATTAGGAAGCCAGGTGAGGAGTATTGACAGTTATTATAACCGTAGTCAGTGGTTCCAAGGGGGGTACTGGTAAGACAACCATAGCTGTTAATACAGCAACATTAGCTGCATATAGGCTTAGGGGTTCCTCACCATACCCAGTTGTGCTTCTTGACTTAGGTGTTGATAATGGTTCAGCATCTAAGGTCCTACTGAGTTCATTAACTAAGGTTAATTACACGCTATCAGATTACTTAACCGGTAAGATAAATAATCCACTTTACGCGCTTTACCTTAAATCATGGGTGATTAATAGTGAAGAGATGAGGTTAGTCTTCTCAGTACCAGGTAGCATAGTGGAGGGTTTACCATTATTTAAATTAAGGTACATAATAAGGATTATTACAGAGTACTTGAAGCCAATAATGTTGGTGGTTGATACGCCGTCAGTGGGCTTCACGAGGCAATTCCTAGAACCTATAGTAAGTGAATCAACACACGTAATACCAGTTACTACCGTTGATCATAGTTCCATTGAGTCATTATCATCAATAGTAGGTTTCATTAAGGGAATTAAGAGTAATGTAACCATATTGCCGCCAATATTGAATATGTTTGATTACAAGTACCCAGTGGATCCAACAACAGGTAAGGAGTGGGTTAATGTGGTTGAGGAGATTACTGGGATTAAGCCATACACTGTTGCCTACGATAAATTACTCTACGTTGCTAGGCAGGCAATGGAGGTTGAAGTTCTTAAAATATCGCCTGGTGAATCACAGGCAATAAGGGATATAATCAAGTACTTTAATGAGGTCATAGCGCCACTTACTGTTAAGCGTTAAATTAATTTAAATGCAGCCTAGCGATTGTTAATAATGATAGTGTTAACGCTATTAATAGCGGCGGTAATGCAGCCTCAGATTATTAATGCGACTCCAGTATCATTCAACATGAGTATTGGTTCAGGAATACCAATGTATGGTTTATTAATTAACCCTAATTCATCATACGTAACCTACGTTAATGGGCCAGGGCTACTTTATGTGGTGGCTAATTCATCATTAGTAGTTGAGGTTCAGGGCATTAATCATGTAGTTAATGGTAATGCTTCACTAACCATTAGGCGGGGTGAGTCACGTGTATTATTCATTAATGATAATAATTATTCCGTTTACCTATTCTACATGTTTCAGCATAATAGTTCCAATGAAGTATTCTACTCCTATAATCCAATTGGTATTGCCGACTATGGTATAGCATTATACTACGGTGAGCCATTATTAGCCTACTCCTATGAAACAAGTGAGGTATTGGGTGTAGCATTCATTAGGAGTATTACTGTAACTGATGTTAGGAGTGGTTGTGGGGTTAGGGCTGGTGATGGGTATGTTGATGTTCAATTGAATTCAATAGTTAGGGCTGGTGGTGGATACTACATAGTTCAAGATGTTGCAATATTTAATGAAACTACGGCTTCAATTGTTGATAACGTGTGGAATATAACATCACCCAACGCCACCTTAAGTAATGTAGTAGGTTTAGGATCCATCAGTAGTTTCAATGGCCAACAATACTACGCGTACAATAATATTATAGGTAAATTAAACCCACCCTTCAACTTAACGTTAGCCATAATGGTTAATGGATCCAATTCAACTCACATAAGCTTTGGCTATGGTATTCAAGGGTCATTAAGGTGGTTTGATAACGTTACATTAATTAACGTAAGTAAACCAAGCATAGTAGTTAATGGTTCAGGCTACGCCGAATTCGGAATACCTATTGATTCTGAATTAGTAATAACTGGGCCAGTGTGTGGAATAGGGGCGGTGATTAAGAACATTAATGCAACCTTCACACTGCTTCATAGGGTTAATGGATCATACTACCCAGCGCCATACACGTGGGGTATTGGTACATTGACAGGCGAGGCTGTGGCTAATGCATCAGCCTTAGTAAGTAAGGGTGTTAATGTTCAGGTTATTGGCAATGCCTACGAGTATCCTGGACCATTGTACTACTACATGCCTGTCCTTGTGATATCCATCAATAGTACTGGATTCATGATGGTTCCTAAGGGATACATGATTAATTTAACTCTAGGTGGATTATTCATTAATGGTTCATCGTTAATAAAGCCCATTGGGTTCATTATTAATGGGACGCATGTTATTAATTCAAGTAACGTAACCATTACTGTTAATGGGCCAACTGAGGTAAGGGTAATGTATAATCAATTGTTTGAAGTAAGGTTAATCGGGTTGGATGGGAATGAAACACCACTAGTGCATTGGTATCCTAAGGGGTATGTGCTTAAGCTTAAGGAACCAAGGTACTTGGGTTTAATGACATTTAAAGGCTACTTACTTAATAATAGTACTCTAGTTAAACGCACTGATGTGTCGTTGATAATTAATGGTTCATTATTCATTAAGGTGATGTGGGTTAATGAGATCAGCATGGGCATCTTAATGTTAATGTACTTAGTGCTTCCTGCATCATCATTAATAGTAACTGTGATATTGATTATGCTTACCTTAAGTGACGCGAATAATCGCCATTAAGCAATGTAGTATTATTTAAAACACGGAGCACGCTTACTGTGGGTTAATGATCATTAGGAATGTTAGGGAGGAGGAGTGGGATGATTTCATGAAGTTGCTTGAAAGGAGTTACGGCTTCTCAAGCGGTTTCTTCCCTAGATACTATCCTTATATTTATGGTGCTGAATGTAGGGATTTATCATCATTCTACGTTGTTGAGGATAACGGTAAACTGGTTTCTCACGTTGGCTTATTTAAAATTAAGGCTATCAGCTTCGGTATCAGTATCATAATAGGTGGCATTGGGGGTGTTGCCACATTACCTGAGGAGAGGGGGAAGGGGTACATGACGGCTTTACTTAGGCATGTGATTAATGTGATGAAGAGAGATGGAATATCATTATCAGTACTTTGGGGTGATAGGCAAAGATACGGCTCTTTTGGATGGGAGGTCGCCGGCCAAAAGCAGGCATTATACATTACTTCGCGTTCACTATCCAGGTCAGGGATTAGGCCTATTGAGGTTAGTGGTGTTGAATGGGATGATGCAGTCCCATTAATGAGTAAGCATTATGAATCAATGCCAATAAGGGTTGAGAGGAAGTGGGAATGCTATAAGGGTTACGTAAGCCTAGATCCAGCATCATTAGGTGAACCACCATTGAGGGTTTGGATTAGTGGGGATGGTTACTTAATTAGCCAGGGAAGCTCAGTAAGGGGAGTGTTAAGTAGACCTAACATTGTTGAGGTAGCTTCCTTAAGCAACCATGAGGCTGAGTTAGTTGGTGGATTCATGAAGGCTGCATCGATTAATGAGGCTGTGGTTCACGTTAATGCGTATGATGAAGCTAGGCTTGGGAGGCTGCTTAAAATAGCATCATACTATGTAGTACTCCCTGAAGGGGTATTTAGAATAAATAATGCTTATACATTACTCAAGAGTTTTGAACAATTATTGAGTAATAGGGCTCAGGAACATGGTTTAAAGGACTATGAAGTCACCCTGGGGCTTAGATTCAACAGCGAGCTTGATAAGGCCACAATCTTCGTAAGGAGTGGTTCAGTGGAGGTTACTTTAAGTGAGGAGAGTAGGAATTACGTTGAATTAGATGAAAGGGATGGAGTTAGGTTAATTTTAGGCGGGCCAATGGGTTACGTGGCTAAGGGGCTTAAACCACTGATTACGCTACTACCCATACCCATTCACATTCCCCTCCTTAACTATGTTTAATCACAAATGCTCAGGATGCCTCTG